>CAMPCG010000018.1 GCA_946644025.1 uncultured Prevotellaceae bacterium
CTACGGACACTGCGGTTACTGAGCGATGACGCTTTCAGCGTCATTTGCGGATAATCATTTTTTGAAAGCGTCAAAAAAAGAAGTTGGCAGACGCCGCGGTCTGCCAACCCCCTTTTTTGCCGTGGTTTGGAGGGGAGGTCAGTAGGTGTTCTCCTCCTCTTCGTCGTCCCAGACGTTGTATGTGCGGCGCGAGCGGTTGTCGTCGTTGCTTTCGTCAGGGCCGATAGAGCTTGAGATGTCGTCTTCTCCGCCGCTGACTACAAACTGCATCAGCTTGGCCTCCACCGTTATCACCGTGATGTCGGGAATGATATATTCTTTCTTGGTCATTGTTCCGATTGTTGTTTAGTGTTTGCAATAATCCTGCTTAGGCGCTTTGCCCGGGCTTGTCCTGTCGTGGACAAGCCCGGGTCGGCTCTGCTTGATGCTCACTTGATGACCATCTTCTTTCCGTTGCTGATGTAGAGTCCCTTTCTGACGGGCTGCTTGCCGAGCTTCATGCCGTCCACGGTGAACCACTCTTCGTCCTTCTGGCTGTTGTCGGCCACGCCGTCTATGGCCGTCGTGGTGTTGCCGTCGCCGAAGTCCAGGATGAACTGTCGTGCGCCGCCGCCGGTGTTCTCGGTGAAGTCGAAGTATGCCCGGAAGGCTTTCAGCATACGGCTCTTGCCCGTATGCTTCAGCGTGTTGCCCGAAGCCATGTAGTAGATGTTTTCGTCTTCGGCGGTGATGGGGAAGGCGTCGTAGTAGCCCACGAACTTCACGCAGCCGTCGGCCAGTGAGATGGTGCGGTCTTCATAGTGGGCGTGGACGATGGTCACGTCGGTGAATGTCGGGTCGACGATGTTCTCGCCGCCGGCCTCCCACTTGATGATGTAGGGCACGTTGGCCTGGAGCACCTCCACGGCGTCGCCGAAGGTCAGGCTCACGGTCGTTCCCGTCATGGTGGCGGCGGTCAGTGTCTTGGCGGTGGCTTCTGCCAGCGGGCTGTCGGCCAGCGTCACGTTGAAGGGCAGCGTCAGCGTGTTCCACTCGCCGTCCTTGTAGAGCGTGCGGCCCGTGAGCGTCACCTTGGCAGACTGCTCTTCGTATCTTTGCAAGGTCGACTCGTTGTTGGTGGCATCGTCAGCCAGGAAGAGGTTCAGGTCGGCATCGTTGCCGCTGCTTAGTCCGTGCTGTGGCAGTACGGGCACGAAGGCTACAAGCGTAAACAGCGGCTCATCGGTGAAGAGGGGGTTGGTGCTGAAGTACACGTCTCCGCTGGTGTTCACAGCGATAATGACGGCTTCGCCCGGAGCCACCTTCACGTAGTCCTCGTAGACCTCCCATCCGTCGCCCGCAGCGTTCATCTTGTAGAACCGGCAGTGCTCAAAGTCCTCGGTGTCACTCTTGCGATAGGCCAGATAGGCATCGCAGGGGAAGACGTTGGCGATGGTATGGTAGCCCTCGTAGGAGTAAGTGCTTGAACTGTTGTAGTCGATGGGGTAGGTCCATGTTTCGTCCTGCGAGGCAAAGACGGGGCCGGTGAACGATAGGGTGACGTCCTCCTTGTTGGCGTAGAGATAGCCTTTGGCCAGTTCGAAGTTGGTGAAGTGCTTCGGCTTGTAGTTACGCCACTCGTCGTTCTGGTTTTGGCTGAAGAGGTAGAAGTCGTAGTCGCCCGAGAGCAGGTTGGGCACGTCGGCGGGCATGATGACGTTCTCATTCAGCGGTGCGCCGATGAGGTAGTAGCCGTCGGCCATGGTGCTTTCGCCGTAGCCGTTGATGTTCTTCTCGATGGTCACCACGAGGCCGTCGCTGTTCTGCTTCAGCTGTCCGCCGTCCTCTATGGTGATGCTTCCGCCGTCGATGACCACGCTGTTGGCCGTGGCTGTCACTCCGGCAGGCACCACGACGTCGGCCTGGATAATCAGGTCGTTCATAGCGGTAGGCACGCCGGCGGGAGTCCAGTTCTCGGCCACGTCCCATCTGCCAGCCGTGGTGAATGTCTTTTCGGTCTGGGCCAGCGTGGTGAACTTCTTGACGGCTGTGCCGGCGTTCTCCTCACCGTCCCTGATGCCGATGACGGTGTACTCATACTCGGTGTCCTCCTCCAGGCCGGTCAGCTCGACAGCGGTCTCAGTGGTGGTCACCTCCTGCCACTCGCCGGCGGGGATGCCGTCGGGAAGGTTGATGCCGAGGTCGTCGATATTGAGATAGAACCTATCCGTGCAGTTGAAGTGGCGGATGGCGATGTAGCCCTCCTGGCCAGCGTAAGCGCTCAGGTCTGCAGTGTACTCCTCGTAATCACCTGTGGCCACAAACTCAGAGGACACCTGGGTGAACGCGCTGACATCGGTGCAATCTGTTGTCGAGACGTAGACGGCAAAATGCTCATCTGGAAAACCTTCATGTTGTCCTCTTGCCCATAGCTTCAGAGTGCCCTGTAGCGTAAGTTGGGGAGTGACGAGCCAGTTGTCTGGTGTCAGAGGTGTTTCGTTGTTAGTGTCATAGCTTGCAGAAATCATGCAAGCGCTTCCTGAATGGCAGATGATGTCTTCTGCCTCCGATGATGTTGTCCAATTATTGCCGTCGCCGTCGCTGTCGATGGTTGTCCATCCGGCGGGCAGTCCCTCCTCGAAGTCTTCAGTCCAAAGTGTGGTGGCCTTTGCTGCCGTGCGGTACTTCACCTTGTAGCTCTCGCTTGCGCCCTCCCAGCTGATGGTGGCGGTGGTGCGCTGTGCGTCAACGGCGACGTTGGTGGGCAGCGGGTTCAGCGACTGAGTAGTGAAGTATGCGGCACTGCACCATTCGCTCGAGCCGTCGGCATAGACGGCCTGCACGGCAACGGCATAGTTTGTGTCTTCGTCAAGTTCGTTCAGCGCGTAGCTGTCGGCGTTGACGCCATTGACCACTGTCCAGGGGGTTTCGGTTGGAGGAACGATGACGATGTCGTCGACGTCAAGCAGGTACATGTCTGTGCAGTTGTAGTGACGTATGGCTACGTAGCCCTCTCCGCTGTAGCTGCTCAGGTCGAAGGTGTACTGCACCCAGTCGGCGGTTGCCGTCTGGTCGGCTCCTACCATCGTGAAGCTGGCGGGGTCGGCGTTGCCAGTGGTAGAGACTGCCACGCCAAAAACCTCGGCACAAAAATCGGGATCAATCCCCTTCGCCCAGAAGCTGATGGAGCCGCCAAGCTGCACTTTGGGCGAAACCAGATAGTTGTCGGGAGTCAGTGCCCCATCTGTATCACTGTAGGAGCCGGAGACAATCAGGTCTTGCGAGTCGTCGTGTCCCTCTCCTGCAAGGGAATTAGCCTCCAGGTACACACCTTCTACAGCGGAGCCCAGCACCCAGCCATAGCCGTCGCCGTCAGCATCGATGGTGGTCCACAGGTCTAACGAACTGTCCTCGAAGTCATTTTCCGTTCCTTCAGCTATCCTATAGCGCAGGTTGTAGCTGTCGGCCGTGCCCGTCCAGCTGATGTCGGCCGAGCTGGTGGTGACGTTGCTGGCCGTGACGGCGGTGGGGGCCGCGAAGCAGGTGTTGACGTAGATTCCTTTGCTCCACTTGTCGTTCTCGCCGGCAGGGCGCACTCTCACGTAGTACTCCGTGTCCACTGTAAGGCCGGTCAGCGTGAAGGGATTCTCGGTGACCGTTGTGGTGTGTTCCGCTTCTTCGCCATTGACGGAATAGCTGACCACCCACTCGGTGGCCTCGCCATTCTCCGTCCAGCTCAGCACGGCGCTGTGGGGGCCTATCTCTGAGGCAGCGAGGTTGGTGGGCTTCCTAAACGCACTCACCGTGCAGTCCATCGTGTATTTCTTGGCAGTAGTCAATGCGCCAGTGCCTGAGAATATCTCGTCGCCGTTGATGTCCTTGAATACATAGCCTGTCTCATCGGGATATTGGCCGTCGACCCATTCGAAGTCGTAGTCCTCGCCGCAGCACAGGGCCACGGTGCCCGTGGCAGAAGCGCCACTGGCGTTCGTCAGCGTGGCGATGACCTTGCCGGTGTTGTGGTGTACCACCCTGATGGCATTGCCGCTCCATCCGTCGCCATCGCTGTCGGTCAGCTCATAGCTGATGTTGCCCTGGTCCTCAAGGGCACACATCCCGGTAGTGAAGCTTTTAGGGAATGTCCAGTTACTCACTTCGCTACCGTTCTTGGAGCGAAGCTTCACGGTGTAAGTGGTGCCCAGAGCGAGGTCTGACAGTGTATAAGGGCTGGTGACATTCTCCGTCACCGTGCCGTTCACATCGATGTCGAAAGCCGGTTCTGTGCTCGTCCATGTCACCTCGGCTGTAGTGCCGCCAATATAGTTGACCGCTATGTTCTTCGGCTTCGTTACGGACGGGATGGCACCGGGCGTTATGTCAATCTGAATCTGGTTTTTGAAGTCTCTTAAAGTACCTTCTACATTAGGAGCAGAGACATTGTAGGGAACAGCATCTCGGTTCGCACTGAGAGCCTGGCCTGGAGCATCAAGATACAGGCATCCCATGTGGGGTTCGTCACTATATGTTCCAGTAATGTCGGATACGGCAACAATCAGATTAGCATTGCCGTTGTATTCAAAAGGAGTGTCAAGGACAATTGTTGTCCACGCACCATTAGTAAAGGTAAGCGAACCCTCGAACACCTTGTCGTCATCGGTCATCGGCATCCAGTCAGCGTCACTGGCAAAGGTCGCCTTGTCGGTATGCTGCATGTAGATGGCGTAGGTACGGGTTTTTTCAGCATTGCCGTTGTAAAAAGCGATGCTGTTGATTATTCCTTCAGTGCCAATTTCACCGGATGTGTAGATTTGCTGAGAGTAGCTGTAGTCGTAGTAATTGAACCCAGGCAGAAATTCGGTTGTACTCCCACTGCCATTGCCAATCTGAACTAAGTCGGCCCTTGCCCCCGTGAGGCAGAGCACGGCGGCAAGCAGCGTCATGGCTGCTCTCGCCAAGTTGAGTTCGGTCATGAAATGTTTCATGTCGGTTAAAATTTAGTGAATAATAATAGTCGTTGTTGATAAGCTAAAGTTCTTGGCCCCCACCACCCTCCCCCCGAGGGGGAGGCTTAAGCCGCTAAAGCCTCCCCCTCGGGGGGAGGTTGGTGGGGGCTAAGGAGCATACTGTTCAATGTCGGTTCGTGGCTTAGTTTACGGTGCAAATATACGTACTTTAGTTGGATTGAGCAAGAAAATGAAAGATTATTTTTCCCGGCCAGGACAGTATGCACCTTTCCACAGCTAACGGTCTATGTATGAGTCCACTTCAAAAAGGGCTCTGCGAGAATTGGTGTGGATGTGTTATTCTAGGCTACATTATTCATATCCTTACCTCCATCAAGCGCCAGTACACCGCCGGTGTAGGGAATCTCGCTTGTCTAATTCCGATATTCAGGTGTGCGGAATTAGACAAGCGAGATTCCCTACCCAGCGCGGGATCACTGGAAGAATGAAACTGAAGTAAATGTAGGCTAAGGAGTCTGGGAGTTTAGGAGTTGCCCTTCCTCGTCTCAGGGCCATTGGCACGACGTGCCACTCCTAAACTCCTATACTCCTTAGACAATAAAATCATTGGAGCAGAACGCCCCCACAAAATCTTGCTAAAAGGCCTAATTTTGAAAGTGTCAAAAAAAGAAATTGGCAGACGCCGCGGTCTGCCAACCCCTTTAGCCCCCACCAACCTCCCCCCGAGGGGGGAGGCTTAAGCCGCCAGCCCCCACCAACCTCCCCCGAGGGGGAGGCTTAAGCCGCCAGCCCCCACCAACCTCCCCCCGAGGGGGAGGCTTAAGCCGCCAGCCCCCACCAACCTCCCCCCGAGGGGGGAGGCTTAAGCCGCTAAAGCCTCCCCCTCGGGGGGAGGTTGGTGGGGGCTAAGCATGAAATCTTGCAGAACCGTTAAATTAATGTAAAAAAACCAACACGTTTACGGACGAGAAGCAACGTTATCGTAGGAAAATGTGTAATTTTGCCCCTGATATGGAGCACAAATTACACATTTTCTTATTATCAGGCATCCTTTTTGCCCTTGTCGGCTGCACGGGCAAGCCGGGGATTACAAATCCCCTCCAACCAAATCCCCTCCAACCAAATCCCCTCCGACAGTCGGGTGCCGACTCGCTCTATACTGAGGGGACTGCCATGAGCATCCACCTCCAAGACCCGGAGCGGGCACTGGTATTGATTGACTCAGGTGTCATCGTGGGCAATATCGCCCGGGACTGCGGCGAGTATCTGAAGGCCGTGGTGCAGTATGGCGAGATGAACCACGCCCAGGCGCGGCAGACGTGCCTCAAATTGATTGACGATTTACAAATTGACGATTTACGATTGGATAGCCTCACCCTACTCCGTACCTACATGCTGCTGACCGCCATTGATAATTCCTCCTGCAATTTCCCTGCCGTCATCCGCTATGCCACCGAAGCCTCGCGGCTGGCCCATGCCCTCGGCGAGACCGAGAGCGTGGGAGAGATGGAGGGCTACATCGCACGCGCCATGTCCATGACCGGCAACAACGAGGAGGGCATCGCCCGTCTGCGCAACGTCGTCGATGAGCTGCGCCAGACGTACACCTTCGACGGGATGATTTCCTACTTCTCCACCGCGAAGAAACTGCTGCACGTACTGGACGACGACGAGCGCTACAGCGAGATGGTGCCCGTCTGTGAGGCGATGCTGGAGCACATCAGCGAGTTCGCCGACCACTACGACCGTTTCGCCGGCGGTCACTCTGACTTCGACCCGAAGGACTTTGAGGACTTCGCCCGCGGCCAGACGCTGGCCTTCCTCACCATCGCCTACGCCCGGCAGTACACGGCTGCTAAAGTAGGGGCAGGCCCTGTGCCAGCCCATGTCTTACTCCAGAAGGCCCTCGCCACTGAAACCGAGATGGAGCGCACCCGGTGGAGCAAGACGCTCGACTGCGACCGCCTGATGACGTCGGCCTACCACCACTTAGGGCAGTTCGACCGCTTCGACGCGGCCATGGACCACCTCGACTCCACACGTACCGACACCCTTAACAGCAACTACGTCATCGCCCTTAAGGCGCGCTGTGCAGCCGCCGACATGCGCGGGCGCACCGCCGAGGCTCTCCGCTATCTGCAACGGGCCTTTGCCGTACACGACAGCGTCGACGCCCGCAACCAGCGCGAACAGCTCAACGAGCTGGCCACCATCTACCATCTGCAGGAGGAGCAGCTGGCCCGCCAGCAGGCCGAGACGCAAGCCCGCTTCCTGCGCTGGGTCACCGCAGCCGTCGTCGTCATACTCGTCCTGGCCGTGGGCTTCGCCGCCTATTTCTTCTACAAGCGGCGCGAGACCATGGAGAAGAACCGCGCACTGGTGAGGATGATAGACGAGATGCATGAAAATGAAGAATTAAGAATGAAGAATGAAGAAAATGCTGTCGCACAACCAACGGCGCAAGCCGGTTCTTCACTCTTCACTCTTTACTCTTCATTTCTTCATCTCATTCACGACGAGCAGTTCTACCGCAACGCCGCCCTCGATCGAGACACGGTGTGTCAGCACCTCGGCATCGACCGCCACACGCTGAACCAGTTGCTCAACACCTATGCCGACGGACTCTCCCTGCCCGCCTATATCAATAAGGTGCGCTTAGACCTAGCCTACGAGCTGCTGCGCGACGAACCCGACAAGAGCATCAGCGACATTGCCGCCGCCGTGGGCTTCACGCCCCAGAACCTACGCCTGCAGTTCAAGCGCCGTTACGGCATTACCCCCACGGAATACCGGCAGAACAGATGAATAGTTGATTCTTCTGATGATGAACAAGCTGGTCGTGGGGACAGGCACTTGACCCAAGTCTGGGTCAAGTGCCTGTCCCCCAATATCGGCTATAGTATGCGTACATTTGGGCGTTTGCCCAAATGTACGCATCGCTTTGTGGGCATATCACACGGAAAAACGCTAATTTTGCCCCAACTTTTTAATTAATTACTAAAATTCTGACGATTATGAAAACGAATGTACAAATCAAGACGAGGCCATGGTGGTCGGGGATTACAAATCCCCTCCAACTAAATCCCCTCCAACTAAATCCCCTCCAACCAAATCCCCTCCAACTGCTGCTGCTTGTGTGCCTCCTCGGAGGCAGTGGCGGTGCCAGAGCCGCTACCGACTTTGTGACAAGATGTGGCATCCAGTCACACCCCTCTGCCCAGAACCCCTACATCGACATCACCATGGTGTACTACGACACCAATGGTTATGACAGTTTCTTTCTGCACGACGCGGGGGAAAGTGGTCACTCTGGTCCTGCCATCTATGTCGACGGGCACTATATCTGCTCGCCCGACGGAGAACTGGCCTGGCCAGGTTGGGACAACTCCGGCAACGGCAAAGATGCCGGCAAACAGATCAGTAATGACAGCTGGTGGGGCAGCACGTACCCCAAAACCATCAACGACGTGAACTACGATGTCCGGTTCTACAATCCTTGGGAAGTTGAGAGTGGGCGCTATGCCGTCCATATGCGTGTCTATATCAGCCGGATGGAAATAGGCTCCACCCATACCGTAAGAATCCGTGGTCTGTGGAGGACCAACCACGGCGACGATGTGTGGGTAAACCACACGATGACCACCAATGCCGTGCCAAGTCCCTGGGGCAGCACAGCGCCCACAGCGACGATGACCAACTACAACACAGTGTCGGTCAGCGGCCCCTTGTCTACTCAGTACGCCACAACGGTAGGCATCTATAAGACTGAGGCCGGCACTGCCCCCGGGTGGTTCGTTGGCACGGAATCCAGCAACCTGCACGCGCACGACTACGGTACTGGCAACACCTTCAGCGGGCTGACCGGCACACACACACGCAGTAACCAGTACAACGGTTCGACGGTGCCTGTGGAGTATCTGATGTCGAGGGAGGACAACGGCTTCACCACCTACTTCTACAAGTGGTACAACGTCACCGTTCCCGGATTCGTCAAGCCTGCCAACCTCTCGGCGCAGCCCGACCAGTGGTCGAAGTCCGTCAAACTGACATGGAGCAAAGAGACCTCCGGCAACCGGTCCAACGAAGGCAAGTGGGCCATCTTCCGCAACGACACGCTCATTGCCAACAACCTCGACTATGCCACGGGCGAGTTCCCCGACGTGAAAAACACTACCACCGGAAATGCCGGCCCCTCATACGACTGGCAGAACACCTATAAGGTCTATTTCGTTCCAACGAACTCGCCCACGGGCACCTATCTGAACGAACTGAAGGCGGAGAACACCAAGGACGGAAAAGTGACACGCAACTGGAAGATATCCTCCTTCGAAGGCGAACTCGTGGACGACAACACGCACATCAAACTGACATGGAGACACAACCCCATCGAAGACGCTTCAAGTTCGAAGTCCTACCAACTGAAGTTGGAGAGACTTGACGCAAGCGGTTCCAACTCCACGTGGCAGACCATACAAACCATACCCATCTCCACCTCCGACACAGACGGTGGCGAATATCTTGACGACAATGGGCTGGTGGCCAACCACACCTATAAGTACCGGCTGTCCATCAACCTGTTGGAGAAAGACTTCACGAGCTCCATCGATGGCTTGCGTCTCGGCGGGTCGTCGCTGCTTGACTTCATAGCCTCGCGTGGTGACTATAATAATATGGTGAAACTGTCGTGGTCGGTGAGGCAGGTGGGTGTCAACGAGACCAGCTTCATGCTCTTCCGCCGCCCCCTTGGGTCGGAAAACGACAACGACTGGGCAGAGATATACACCACCTCGGGCACGGGGACGAACTACAGTTATGACGACAACACCGTACTGTTCGGCACCTACAATGAATACAAGCTGTCCATCGTGGGAATGGAAAACGACAAGCAGGTCATCTACTCGTCGCTGTTTGCGGACGGCTTCACCTACTCTACGGGTGTGGTGAGCGGACGCATCACCTACGGCACCGGGACGGCTGTCAAGGATGTCAAGGTGAAGCTGGTGCGGCAGAACACCGACGGCGGCACCGGCAGCAGTTTCCGTTCCATCAGATTCAGTGGCGGCGGTTCCGGATTGTTCTATGATGCCACCGACGAAGAAAAGCTACAGCTCTTTGGCGGCGACTTCGCCATGCAGATGTATATGTTTCCTGACACCACCGAGATGAATGTCAACGGGCGCCGATACATACCCTTCAGCATTGATGGGCTCCTTGATCTGCAGCTCGTCTATTCTGCCGACCGCAAAATGTATAGGATATGTTATGCAGCTGCTGGCGCGGGTCAGTGGAATACGGCCCAGTATATCCCTGGCAATCAGTGGACTCATATAACGCTCTGCTACAACAATAATACTCACAAAGTGGATATTCTCCTGCAAAAGCCCGACGGCACACAAGGAGCCTCTTCTGTGGACCGGAATATCTCCAACCCTAATGCGTACAAGCTTGTCATAGGCAACTATGGGAACTTAGGGTCAGAAAATGGATTCCGTGGCTGTATCGACGAGTTCCGCTTCTTCACCAAAGTCCTGTCAGGGGATGAAACCATGCACAACTACAACCACCCGCTGACAGGCAACGAGGACGGGCTGGCCATCTACTATCCTTTCGACGAAGGACTGTCGTCGCAAACCATTGCCTACGACTTCTCAAAGGCCAACGGCGTGGCCAACGGCCGTCATGCACAGAGCAACATAGCAGCCTTCAGTTCGGAAAAAGTGCCTGACGAGAAGATGCTGTGCCTGATGAACTACACCGATGAGAATGGCAACTACACCATCCGTGGCGTACATTTCAAGGGTGAGGGAACGGGCTACAGCATCATACCCGAACTGGACAGCCATGAGTTCTCGCCGTCTGCACAGTCGCGCTTCGTCAGCAGTTCGTCGCTCATCCACAGCGGCGTGGACTTCGAGGATGTGTCGTCCTTCCCTGTCAGCGGCACCATCCTGTATGCCGGTACGACCATTCCGGTTGACAGCGTGCAGATCTACGTTGACGGCAGTGCCGTGGCACGCAACAACGAGGTGGTGATGACCGACGAGAACGGTAATTTCACCGTCGATGTGCCCATCGGAAAGCACTACATCAGCGCCGTCAGGGACGGCCACACCTTTGTGAACAAAGGACGCATACCCGAAGACCCGACGGGCCTGAACAAGACCATGCTGGAAATCGACAACCCGATGTCGGGCCTGCGCTTCATCGACAACACGCTCGTGCCCATAGCAGGCCGCGTGACGGGCGGTGCCATCGAGGGCGACAAACCCTTGGGCTTCGGCCAGAGCAAGAACACCATCGGCAAGGCCGTCATCACTCTGGAGATACCTGACACACGCTATATGCTCAACGCCTACGAGGACAACGACGGACTGGTGAGCCAGGGCTTCAAGCCTGTAGCCACCAATACCGAGGTGTCTGCCATTGAGGGTATGTCTAAGCCCGGCGAGGCCTACCTCACGGGCGGAGCATACGAAAGCGATGCCAAGAAGGTGGTCATCACCACCGATGCCGAGACGGGCGAGTTTGGCGTCATGCTGCCGCCATTGGACTACAAGGTGCTGTCGATAGTGATGGAGAACGCCGACGGACAGGCCAACTATACGTTCAACCCCGAGCAACTGCCACGCATCAATGCCAGCGATGCCGCAACAGTGCTGCAGGACAGCGTGCCGACGGAAGGCGGCTACCGCTACTTCGACTATGTGGCCGCACTGAAGCAGACCCTTCACACACAGCCCGTGCTGAACGTCACGCAGCACAATGCACCCGTAGGGGCTTTCGGCAACAAGAAGGGTGAGTACATTGACCCCAGCACCGGCGAGAAGGTGACGACCGACCTCTATACCGTGGCCGGCAACGGTGCCGTGACCTACAACTACGACTACCCCATCTTCACGGAGTTGGCCACCTACAAATTCGACATGGAGGGTTATGAAACCTACACGAACTACGACAAGCCGGAGACCGACGCCGACCGCGTGACGAAGATGCCGCTGAAGAACACCGTAGTGACCATCAGCAACGCACTGAGCGCCAGCCAGACGGTGCAAAGCGCTGCCGACCCGAACGATGCCGGCAAGGTGCTCGACTTGAAGGAGAACCAACTTGTCCTCGACGACGACGGCAGGGCGACATACACCTGGAAGGCCGGACTGCCCAACATACAAAGCCCCTTCACCCGTGCGCTGAACATAACCTATAGCAACGGCGCGGGCGACTACCGCTGGCAGGGTATCAACGGCTGGCAAGGCATCAACGGCATCATCTTCGGCGACCTCCCATCGGGCAATAACTACACCACACTGGGACCGTCGGAGGTGGAGATGGTGCTGCACGACCCGTATGGCGACTCGTCGTTTGCCACGTGGGAGACGGGCAAGGTGACCATCCACTCCAAAGACACCATCACGACCAATGTGCAGGACAATAACTATCTTTCACAGATTCATCTGGGCCCGGAGATAGTCTACAACGAGGGTTTTGTCCTCTCCGTGCAGACTGAAGTAGACTTCATCGTTGACGTCAACAATGGCTTCAACCGTACCACCCAGACCGACTCCGTCAGTTCCAAGACCACCACCATCGAACTGACCAATACCATCAGCACAAGCGATGACCCCGACTTTGTGGGAGCCGACGGCGACCTGTATATTGGCAAGAGCAACAACCTGCTCTTCGGCACTGCGCGGTCGGTAGGGCTGATGACCAGACCAGACGGAACGCCAGAGGTGAATGTTGACGATGCCATCGTCGTGTCAAAGAAGTTTAACACGAACTTCGTCTATACGCAATACCAAATCGAGAATGTGCTCATTCCAAACCTTAGGAGGCTACGCAACGACTTGCTTACGCTTGTGGACGACACCGAGACATTCGTCAACAACACGTCAGAAGACATGTATGTCACCACATTGGACAAGACCGATGAGCATTTCGGTGAGCCAAACACCTACAAGATGCTGCGCAAGAAGGACGGTCTGGACATGGTGAACTACTACAACCAGGAAATCAAGGCCTGGGAGAACCAGATTGCCGCTAACGAGGAATACAAGACGAAACTGTTCAAGGAAGACAAGAACAAGAAAAACGTGTCGTTCGGCGGCGGTTCTGTAAAGACTGAGACCGTGACCAGTTCGAACACCGTCTTTACGTCGATGACCAATACCAGCAACTGGACGTACATCTTCGAATTTGGCGCCGGTGTCACCGTCAATGGCATGGGCGCAGAATCCACCATTACGAACAACACCACGTGGGAGGATGCCTATACCGAGTCCGGCGAGACGACAAACTCGTGCACCTTCAGTTACACGCTGGCCGACAGCGGTGCCAACGACTCGTTCACTATGGACATCTTCGATGCCACGGCAACGCACGGGCCGGTGTTCCGCACCCTGGGAGGACAAAGCTCATGTCCGTATGAGGGAAAGGTGGAGACGAAGTACTACGAGCGCGGCACCGAACTGTCTGCCGCCACCGAGCAGATAGAACAGCCGGAAATCATCTGCGACAACAACATGCTCACCGGCGTTCCCACGGGAGGCAAGGCACAGTTTGAACTGAAACTGATGAACAACTCCATCACCAACACCGACTGCTACTTCAACCTCGTGCCTGTGGACGGCACCAACCCGCTGGGCGCCCTGCTGAGTCTGCCTACCGGCCCCATCGGAAACGGACGCACCGTGTTCGTGCCCGCCGGTGAGACGGTGAAGATGATTCTCACCCTGGAACAGGGCAATCTCGATGTGACGAAGTATGAAGACATCAGGCTGGCACTGACCAGTATCTGCCAGGACGACATCAGGAGCGAGGTGACCATCTCTGCCAACTTCGTACCCGCCAGCACGCCGGTCATCATGGCCATGGACAAGACGGTGGTGAACACGGGCAACGTAAGCGACGGCGTGCTGCTGCGCGTGACGGGCTTCGACCGCTACTTTACCGGTCTGCAGCGCGTGGATGTGCAGTGCATGGAGCCGGGCAAGCAGACGTGGAGCCTGCTGCAGAGTTATATCCCTGACGAAGGCGTGCGCACGGACAACAGCCAGACGCTGCTGCCCGAGAACGGCGTCATCGAACTGCCGATAGACATGAGACAGTCGAAATGGGGCGACGGCACCTACCAGTTCCGCGCACAGAGCACGACGCTCTATTCTGGCGAGACGGTGACGGCCGAGAGCGACGTGCTGACGCTGGTGAAAGACCTGAGCCGCCCGCAACTCTTCGGCACTGCCAGCCCGAGCGACGGCGTGCTGAACGGCGGTGACGAGATCAGCGTGACCTTCAACGAGGACATACAGAAGGAAATGCTGACGAAGAACAACATCATCGTCAGCGGCGTGCTCAACGGCTATGAGGTGCAGCACGACGTGGCACTGTCGGCACAGAACACCGAAAGGGCCGCCTATACCGAGGCGGGCATCAACCTGGCGAAGAAGAGCTTCTCGGCAGATATGTGGGTACGTGTAACCTCAGCCGGCGGCATCCTCACTCACGGCAACGGCGACGAGAAGTTCAAGCTGGGCGTCGATGCTGACAACAAGCTCGTGGCAACCATCGGCGGTGAGACTTATATCTCAGCCAATGCCATCGAGAAGGACACGTGGACGTTCCTCACCTTCTCCTATAACTACGACGAGGGCAACAGCCACCTGAGTGCACGCGCCGTGGCGGCCAACGACACGAAGGACCTGTTCGACAACGAGGCCGTGGCCGACTATACCGGCAATGGTAGCATCACCTTAGGCCAGGACTTCAAGGGCGCCATGCACGAACTGACACTCTGGGATAAGGCCCGCACCATGCAGGAGGCACAGGCCGAGATGAACCTCACGAAGAAGCCTTCGACGCCCAACCTCATCGGCTACTGGAAGATGGACGAGGGCAGCGGCACGGAAATCCGTGACTACGCCCGGAGCCGCCACCTGACGATGCCCAACGAGACGTGGTACCTGAACAACGACAACAAGGCCGTCGCCCTCGACGGCACGAACACGCTGCAGCTGAACATCGCGGCCTGCAACCCCGCTCCGACGGACGACTACGCCGTGGAGCTGTGGTTCAAGGGCGCAAAGGCAGACCAGAGCGGCGCCAGCACGCTGCTCACTGCCAACAGCAACTCGGTGAGCGTGGGCTTCGACGACAACGGTGCCCTCACCATGGCGGCAGCAAACTCATCACTTTTTACTTCTAACTCATCACTTCTCGACAATGCCTGGCACCACTTCGCCCTGAACGTGCTGCGTAGCGGTAACGCCACCGTCTATGTCGACGGCAAGACCGTGAAGACACTCTCCGCATCGGCAGTGCCCGCGCTTGAAGGTGCTTTCCTCAATGTTGGCTCCTCGTTCAAGGGTGCGGTGGATGAGATACGCCTCTGGAACGCCTCGATGACGGGCGACCTGCTCAGCAGCCAGCGCACACAGCGGCTCGTAGGCGACGAGAGCGGACTGTCGGCCTACTACTCATTCGAGAAGATGACCCGCGACCCGAATAATGGTCTTATATCATCGGTAGCCAACGCCGAAGACCTCACCGGCAGCGGTCTGACGGCGGTCGCGCTCGACGGTACTCCTGCCGAGATAACCTTCACCGACGAGGCCCCCGCCCTGAAGGTGAAGCCCGAGGCCACCAACGTGGAGTTCAACTACGTGGCCAACGAGCGCGGCATCATCATCACCCTGAACGAGACACCCGCCCGCCTCGAAAGCACGACGCTGCACTTCACCGTGAGGGCCGTGCAGGACATGAACGGCAACGAGTCGAACGCGGCCAACTGGACGGCCTTCGTGCGCCAGAACAACTTGCTGTGGAAGGGCGAGAACGACATCACACTGGAGAAGCAGGCGGGCGAGGCCGCCACCTTCGAGGCCACCTTCACCAACGAGGGCGGAACATCTGAGAACTGGACGCTCACAGGACTGCCCTCATGGCTGACGGCAAGCGCCACCAGCGGCACGCTGAAGGCACAGCTGTCGAAGACCGTCACCTTCACTATCGCTGAAAGCATCCCCACTGGCAAGTATGAGGAGACTATCTACCTCACCGGCAACGACAACATCAGCGAGCCCCTCACCCTCAACCTGAAGGTAAAGGGCGACGAGCCGCTGTGGGCCGTCAACCCCGCCGACTACGAGGAGACGATGAACGTCATCGGCAGCCTCTACATCCTCGACGTGATGAGCGAGGACGAGGACGACCTCGTAGGCGCCTTCATCAACAACGAGTGCCGCGGCGTGGCCCGTCCGGCCTACAACAAGCGCTACGACAGCTACTTCGTGACGATGGACATCTACGGCAGCACGGCCGACGTGGACGGCGACGGCAATCCCTTAGACTTAGAGTTCAAGGTTTATGATGCCTCCTCGGGCATTATCTATCCCGTGGTGAGGGCTTACCCTGACGGGGAGACGTCGCCCGTCGCAATCAGTTTCGAGGCCAACGACCTGTGGGGCCTCTACACCACGCCGCTGAGGCTCTCGGCCACCGACGAGGTGGAGCAGAACATCGACCTGGCCAAGGGCTGGAACTGGATGTCGCTCAACGTGCGGCCGGGAGAGCAGCCGCAGGACATCACGCCCTCCGTGGTATTCGCCAAGGCCGACGGAAAGGTGGGATTCGTCAAGGCACAGACCGGCGGCACCAAGACCTACGATGACGATACCTGGTCGGGCAAGCTGACGACGATGAACAGCCGTGAGATGTATCTCGTGCAGACCGGCGAGGCCTTCACGCTCAGCGTCACCGGCCACCGCATAGTGACTGCCGACGAGCCTGTCACGGTGAGGAACGGATGGAGCTGGGTGGGCTTCAACGCCCAGAGCCTGATGAGCGTCGCCGAAGCCCTCGCAGACATGGAGCCGCAGGACGGCGACATCATCAAGGGTCAGAAGGGCGTGGCCTACTATGACAGCTACGAGTGGAGCGGCTCGCTGCGCACGCTGACACCCGGCAAGGGCTACAAGATCCAGGCCACGAGCGAGCGCACCTTCAGCTATCCTGCCGCCACCGCAGCCGGCGCCCGCCGTTTCCTGCGCGTCAGCGACGGACAAAGCTGTTCCTTCTTCACCCCCATTGACTGTAGCAGCTATCCTGCCAACATGGTGCTCATCGCACAGGTCGTGCTCGACGGTTCAGCCGTCGAGGGAGCCGAGCTGGGTGTCTTCGCCGGCGACGAGTGCCGCGAGGCAGCCGTGACCGACGAGCAGGGCATGGTCTACATCACCATCCCCGGCGACGAGCCGTGCGAGCTGACCTTCCGCGTCTACGGAGGGGATTGCAAATCCCCTTCAACTGACATACTTGAGGCAGGTACCAGCATCAACTACGAGACGGATGCCGTTATCGGCTCGCCCAGGGCACCGTTCGTCATCGACCTCGCACAGGCCACCGGCATCGCACAGGTAGCGGCCGACGGGTTCCCCTCCACGGTCTACGACCTGCAGGGCCGCAAGGTCGCTATGGATGACAACAGCCGCAAACTGAGTAAGGGTGTTTACATTGTTAACGGACAAAAAAAGACTGTAAAATGATAAGACAACAGTTTTCAAGACTAACCTCTCCCCTCCCTCACAGGGAGGGGCTGGGGGTGGGTCTGCTGCTCCTCCTCCTGGGGAGCGCCAGCCTCATGGCCCAGGACGACCCGTTCGGGTGGGCCAGTTTCAACCCCTATCAATGGCCCAGCTCCATGACGCTGACATGCCACGTGCGCCTCGGCGGAGAGGTGCTGGGCGAAGAGGCCATCCTCGCCGCCTACTGCGGCAATGAGCTGCGCGGCATAGACCGTCCGTGGGACGACGGAAAATACCAGGACATCGTGTATCTTGACATCTATGGCGAGTACAGGGGCGACAAGATCCACTTCAAGGTGTACACCGGCGGACGGGTCATCGAAGTGGACCAGGGTCTGGTATATGCCAACGACGCCATTGTCGGCAAGCCCAGCGATCCCTACTACGTCGACCTCCCCGAGCCCGTTACCACGACCTTCTCCGCCGAGGGTTGGGCCACCACGTGTCTGCCCTTCAACGCCGAGGTGCCCGAGGGCATCACCGTGTGGAATGCTACGGGCATTGCTAATGGGGAGCTGGTGATGGAGAAATGTGTGGGTAATATTATGCCCAAAGACACTCCCTTCCTGCTACAGGGCGAGGGCGGAGCGAACTGTGAGTGGCTGGCGCGGGTAACAGACGGCAACGTAAATGCCAGCGGCAGTATCTTCTGTGGAACGACGAAGCCAACAACAGTCGACGCGGGAAGTATACTCACGCTGGGACACTCGGAAGATACTGGCGAGATAGGCTTCTGGCGGTTCATTGGCACCACCGTACCCGCCAACCGTGCCTATATTGACGATGTTCCATCAGAAGCAAGGGGCGTTAGAATCAGAATAGACAATGATGATACTACGGAGATTGATGATGTGATAGCAAATCCATCGCCTTCACTTTCAATTTGGTACTCTATCGATGGTCAACGACTCTCATGCAAGCCGTCGCAAAATGGCATCTATGTACTCTCGAACTCTGATAGCTTGCAAGGCAAGAACAATGGGCGTAAAGTACTGATAAAAAAATGAGGAGGTATACATCATGAAAAAGGAATATGACCGTCCCAAAGTAACTGTCGAGCAAATAGAACTGAGTGAGGGACTGCTCCTTTCTGCCAGCGGTGGCGGCAGGACAGGAGAAGCTCTTGCTCCTCGACGTGAATATGACAACTGGGATGATGGCTCGGAAGAATATATCAAAGCAACCAGCGTATGGGATGACTACGATTGGGAATAATGATAATAGTGACCTCCCCGTCTGTTTGCTGGGAGGGCCTTCAGCAAGGGATAGACTCTTGGCCTTGAGGGGAGGATAGGTTGACCTCCGGCAGTTAATCCTTCCTTTCTACAACAAAGGTAAAGAAAAACCAGGATATTTCTTCATGTTTTCTTCAATTATTGAACGTTAAATAATTTAAGAGTTCGTAAGGACACTCTTTTCAAACTGCAAACTTAAAGTAGGGGAGGGGAGCGGCTGCGCATAATTTCCTTGATTTATAGAACATGCCTCTAAGGAGTCTGGGAGTTTAGGAGTTGCCCTTCCTCGTCTCAGGGCCATTGGCACGACGTGCCACTCCTAAACTCCTATACTCCTTAGACAATAATATCATTGGAGCAGAACATCCCCCCACACTTTCTTGTAGAACATACTTGTAAAGAAAACTGACAAAAAAACGTGTCGGAAAAAATCTCAATCCAGCGTAAAAACATGCACATATCGGCATTTTCGTGCAGTTTTTTGCCCTCATTTTCCTGCACAAACCAGCCGATTTGTGCAGAAATTAACACGAAGAAACAGCAATTTAACGTTCCTTTACCTCCAGAACG
>CAMPCG010000019.1 GCA_946644025.1 uncultured Prevotellaceae bacterium
ATTCCTGGTCAAGGGATTTTAAGTCCCTCGTGTCTACCATTCCACCATCGCGGCCAGTGGAAGACGTCAAAAGCCCCGTGTGAAGGGGACAGGAGGCTCGTGAAAGCGCGTGCAAAGTTAAGGATAATTCCCGTAACGGCCAAATATTTCGTCATCTTTCTTCATATTTTGAAAAGAAAGTTCAGATTTTTTTTGCACATCTTATTTTTTTCTCTTACTTTTGCAGTGTTTTTCAGATGTAGCATAGAAACTTTAGACGAAGCATAGAAATTAGATGGTAAAGAATAAGAAAAAGAAGTCTGCTGCCTCGCACTCGGGGGAGCCTCGTCCCTCGCTCCTTGAAGCGATGGGCCTGCGGCGTGTGGCAGACATATTCATGAGCGAGCGTCTCCACTTCTTCCTCGGTGTGACGCTCTTTGCCGTGTCGGTGTGCATGGCGTGGGCCTTCGTGTCCTATCTGACCACCGGCGCCGCCGACCAGAGCCTCATCGAGAATCTGCGCGATGGCGAGCTGGCCAACGAGGACGGCAAGTTTCAGAACGCCATTGGCAGCCTGGGGGCCTACACCTCCTACTTCCTCATGAAGCGCTGCTTCGGCCTGGCCGCCTTTGGTGTCCCGTTGCTGCTCTTCGTGGTGTCGCTGGCGCTGATGAAGGCCTACAAGCCCTCGCTGCTGAAGTGGTTCATGTGCGTGACGCTCGTCGTGGTGTGGGCGTCGCTGGCCTTGGCGTGGTTCGTCACGCCCTTCGCCACGTCGCTCCATTTCTGCCCCGGCGGCGACCATGGCCTCTACGTGGGCCATCGCATCGTGGGCCTCGTGGGCTCGCCGGGACTCTTCGCCCTGCTGGCCGTCGTGGCCCTGCTCTTCCTGATGTACCTCAGCGGCGAGACCGTGTTCTTCCTGCGTAACCTGTTCAACCCCAAGGGATTCTTGAAGAAGGTGAAGTTCGTGGTGACCAACCCCGACGAAGAGCCCTCGGGGGAGGACTCCTACGAGAGCCAGATACAGCCGCAGGACGAGGACCTGGTCTTTGACAACCCCGAGACGGAGACCATCGACTTCGAGCACCAGCCCGCCGAAACGCCGGTGGCAGCTCAGCCCGTTCAGCCCGCTCACCCCTCGCCCTTCACCCCTCAACCCCCGAAAGACAGCGAGCTCGTCATAGAGACCGCCAAGGAGGAAGAGAAGGCCGATGGACAGAACCTCGTGGCCGTGGGCGACGAGATGCTGGAACCCTACGACCCCAAGCGCGACCTGGAGAACTATCACTACCCCACGCTCAACCTGCTGAAGGTCTACGAGGACGACGGCCGACCCTACATCGACATGGGCGAGCAGACGAAGAACAAGGACCGCATCGTAGAGGTGCTGCGCAACTTCGGCATAGAGATTAACAGCATCAAGGCCACCGTGGGCCCCACCATCACGCTCTACGAGATTACCCCGGCACAGGGTGTGCGCATATCGAAGATACGCAACCTGGAGGACGACATCGCCCTCTCGCTCAAGGCGCTCGGCATACGTATCATCGCGCCCATACCCGGAAAGGGAACCATCGGCATAGAGGTGCCTAACGAGAAGAAGAGCATCGTCTCCATGCAGAGCGTGCTCAACTCGAAGAAGTTCCAGGAGACGACCATGGACCTGCCCTGCGCCATGGGAAAGACCATCACCAACGAGGTCTTCATGTTCGACCTGGCCAAGGCGCCCCACCTGCTCGTGGCCGGTGCTACGGGACAGGGAAAGTCGGTCGGACTGAACGCCATACTCACCTCGCTGCTCTACAAGAAGCACCCCGCAGAGCTGAAGATAGTGCTCGTAGACCCGAAGATGGTGGAGTTCAGCATCTACCGCACCATAGACAAGCACTTCCTGGCCTCGCTGCCCGAACAGTTCGACGACCCCATCATCACCGACACCAGCAAGGTGATACGCACCCTGCAGAGCCTCTGCGTGGAGATGGACTCGCGCTACGAACTGCTCAAGGAGGCCGGCGAGAGAAACATCAAGGACTATAACCGCAAGTTCATAGCCCGCCAGCTCAACCCCGAGAAGGGCCACAAGTACATGCCCTACATCGTCGTCGTCATCGACGAGTATGGCGACCTCATCATGACCGCCGGAAAGGAGATTGAGCTGCCCATTGCCCGCATAGCCCAGAAGGCACGCGCCGTGGGAATACACATGGTCATTGCCACACAGCGACCCACCACCAACATCATCACTGGAACCATCAAGGCCAACTTCCCCGCGCGTATCGCCTTCAAGGTGAGCCAGGGAATAGACTCGAAGACCATCCTTGACCGCATGGGTGCGCAGCAGCTCATTGGCCGCGGAGACATGCTCTACCTGCAGGGCAACGACCCCATCCGCGTGCAGTGTGCCTTCGTCGACACGCCCGAGGTGGTGGAAATCAACAAGTTCATAGCCGAGCAGCAGGGCTACCTCGAGCCCTTCGAGCTGCCCGAGCCCGTCATCGAGGGTGAGGGCGGGGCCGACGGCGGAGACAACGATGCCGACCTGAGCCACCTCGACCCGATGTTCGACGACGCGGCCCGACTCATCGTCTCGTCGCAGCAAGGCAGTACCAGCCTCATTCAGCGAAAGTTCTCCATAGGCTACAACCGCGCCGGCCGACTCATGGACCAGCTCGAAAAGGCCGGAGTGGTGGGCCAGGCCCACGGCTCCAAGCCCCGCGAAGTACTCATACAAGACGAGCTGAGCCTCGAGCAGCTCATCGCCTCGTTAAGATAATCTTCTCTAACCATTCTAGATAATCTAGAAAGTCTAGCCAATCTAGAAAATCTAGCCAATCTAGCCAATCTAGAGAGTCTAGTCAATCTAGAAAGTCTAGCCAATCTAGAAAATCTAGTAACCCCTCCCCAGCAATGACCTCCAACCTCCCAGGTGAAGCCCACCGCCCCGGGCGCATAGAAGTAGTCTGCGGCTCGATGTTCTCCGGCAAGACCGAAGAGCTCATCCGCCGTATGCGCCGGGCACAGTTTGCCCGCCAGCGCGTGGAAATCTTCAAACCCTCCATCGACGTGCGCTACTCCGAGGAGGACGTCGTCAGCCACGACCAGAAGCACATACAGTCTACACCCATCGACTCCTCGGCCAGCATCCTCCTCCTGGCCAGCGACATCGACGTGGTGGGCATCGACGAGGCGCAGTTCTTCGACGAGGGCATCGTAGACGTCTGCAACCAACTGGCCAACCGAGGCGTGCGCGTCATCGTTGCCGGACTGGACATGGACTTCCGCGGACAGCCCTTCGGCCCCATGCCGGCACTCTGTGCCATTGCCGACGAGGTGACCAAGGTACACGCCATCTGCGTGCAATGCGGGGCGCTGGCCTACGTCAGCCACCGAAAGGTGGACAGCGAGCGGAGAGTGCTGCTCGGCGAGACCCAGGAGTACGAGCCACTCTGCCGGGACTGCTACCAGAAATCTATCAGCAATCCGTAGTCTCTATAGTTTCTATAGTCTCTATAGCTTCTATAGTCTCTATAAAAACCCTTCAAAAAGTGTCCTCCAAAGTCATTACCTTCGACCGCTTCGTGCGTATGCTCGGCACTGGCCTGCTTGTCGTCGCCATTGTCTGGCTCCTCAACTACCTGGGCAGCGTGCTCCTGCCCTTCGCCGTGGCATGGCTGTTTGCCTACCTGCTCTTCCCGCTGGTGCACTTTGTGCAGTATCGGCTCCACGTGCCGGGCCGCGTGCTCAGCATCATCGTCACACTGCTGTTCGTCACCGCCTTGATAAGCCTCGTCGTATGGCTCATCATACCGCCCATGATAGAGCAGTTCCAGAAACTGAGCAGCCTCGTCACCACGTACATACACCAGTCGGCCCACATCACGAGCATACCCGGGGCCATACAGGAGTGGATACTTAACCACGGCGACGACCTGGAGCGCATCGTGAGGAGCAACGACTTCAGCAGCAGCGTGAAAGAGCTGCTGCCCAAGATGTTCAGCGTGCTCGGCCAGACGGCCAGCGTCATCATCAGCATTGCCGCATCGCTCATCACCCTGCTCTACATGTTCTTCATACTGCTTGACTACGAGTACCTCACCGACAGCTGGCTGAAAATATTCCCGCCCAAGCGCCGCCCCTTCTGGCAGGCACTGGCCGCCGACGCCGAGCGCGAACTGAGCAACTACATACGCGGACAGTCGCTCGTGGCCCTCACCATGGGAATACTCTTCTGCATCGGCTTCACCATCATAGACTTCCCCATGGCCATCGGCTTGGGAATACTCATCGGAATACTCGACCTCGTGCCCTATCTCCACACCTTCGCCCTCCTGCCAACGGCGCTGCTCGCACTGCTCAAGGCCGCCGACACAGGGCAGAACTTCTGGGTCATCTTCGCCATGGCCGTGGCCGTCTTCGCCATCGTACAGGTAATCATCGACATGATTGTCACACCCAAGATTATGGGAAAGGCCATGGGCCTCAACCCCGCCATACTGCTGCTCTCACTCTCCGTCTGGGGCGCGCTACTCGGGTTTATAGGGCTCATCATCGCTCTGCCCCTCACCACCCTCCTCATGGCCTACTACCAGCGCTACATCACCCGTGAGAATGAAGAAATGAATGAAATAACGGCCGAAAAGGAAAATTCCTCGGAATAAATTTGCATATATAAAAAAAACATCGTACCTTTGCACCCGCTTTATAAGCAAGTCACGGTAGACCCGCTAGCTCAGTCGGTAGAGCACATCCCTTTTAAGGATGGGGTCTTGGGTTCGAACCCCAAGCGGGTCACAAGGCGCTGAAAGTATACAGGCATCCGTCAGGGTGCCTGTTCTTATTTATATTGTTGTGTAGCGCTTTGCGTAAAAAGTAAGCCGTTTTTTTTGCCATGTCGGAAATTATGGGTAATTTTGCCGCCAGTTTATACCAATAACAATAACCAGGCGATTTATGCTAAGGAAAATCAGAATCATTCTTGCAGCGGTGTTCTTCGTGGGACTGACGCTGCTGTTTCTCGACTTCACCGGGACGCTTCACGTGTGGCTGGGCTGGCTCAGCAAGGTGCAGGCCCTGGAGGCCATACTGGCCTTGAACGTGGCGGTCATCGCGGCACTCGCGGTGCTCACCCTCGTCTTCGGGCGTATCTACTGTTCGGTAATCTGTCCGCTGGGCGTCATGCAGGACCTCTTCGGGTGGCTGGGCAAGCGGTCGAAGAAGAACCGCTACACCTACTCGAAAGCCAAACAGAGTCTGAGAGTTTGTGTATTCACATTCTTCCTCATATCATTAGTACTGGGTGGAGGCGTGTTTGTGCAATTGCTGGCGCCCTACAGTGCTTTCGGGCGTATCGCCACGATGCTGCTGCAGCCGCTGTGGATGCTGGGCAACAACGTGCTGGCCTCGCTGGCCGAGCGCTATGACAGCTACGCCTTCTACTCTACCGACGTGTGGATGCGGTCGATGCCCGTGTTTGTCGTCGCCCTGCTGACGCTCGTCGTGCTGGCCGTGCTGGCCTGGCGCAACGGGCGCACCTATTGCAACACCATCTGTCCGGTGGGTACACTCCTGTCGGTCTTTGCCCGCTTCTCGTGGTTCAAGGTGCGCTTCGACGCCGACAAGTGTCGCAGCTGCTCGCTCTGCACGAAGAACTGCAAGGCGGCGTGCATCGACTTCAAGAGCCACACGGTGGACTACACCCGTTGCGTGGTCTGCGGCGACTGCATAGAGAGCTGCAAGTTCGGGGCGCTGAAACTAAGCCACACCCCCAACCCTTCCCGCAGGGTGGAGGGGAGCCAATACGCTCAAGGCCAGACGTCTGCTGACGGGCAACAGAAAAAGGAAACGACTCCCCTCTCCCCCGAGGCAGGGGCTTCCCGCCGCTCGTTCCTCCTTGCCACCGCGCTGGCCACTACGGCCGCCCTGGCTCAGGAAAAGAAGAAGATGGACGGAGGACTGGCCGACATCGTGGCCAAGAAGGCCCCCGAGCGTCAGACACCGATAGCACCGCCGGGAGCCCTGTCGCTGAAGAACATGCAGACGCGCTGCACGGGCTGCCAGCTCTGCGTGTCAGAGTGTCCTAACGGCGTGCTGCGGCCCGGCACCGACCTCATGCACCTGATGCAGCCCGTGATGGACTTCGACCGCGGCTACTGCCGCCCGGAGTGTAC
The DNA here is from genome assembly GCA_946644025.1 of uncultured Prevotellaceae bacterium. The sequence goes on from CAMPCG010000019.1 coordinate 6,150, forward strand.
GCGCTGTAGCGACGTCTGCCCCGCCGGAGCCATCCGTCCGCTGGACGAGGTGGAGAAGTCTGCCATACAGATAGGCCACGCCGTGGTCTCGGCCGACCATTGTATTTCGGCCCTGGGCGAGGCCGAGTGTGGCAACTGTGCCCGCCACTGTCCTGCCCAGGCCATCGAGATGGTGCCCAGCGACCCCGCCGACGACCTCTCGCCCGCCGTCCCCGCCGTCAACGAGGAGGCCTGCATAGGCTGCGGCGCCTGCGAATATCTCTGCCCCGTACGTCCACTTTCGGCCATCCATGTGGAAGGCCACGAGGTACACCGTTACATCTAACACCCACCATCGCAATATGAATAAAGATATATCCCGCCGCTCGTTTCTCAAACTGATGGGAGCCGGCTCTGCCGCAGCGCTTGCCGCCTGCGCCGGAAAGACAAGCATACCGAGTGAAGAAAACCTCGCCACGGAGCCCCCCGTCGGCCAGATGACCTACCGCACGAACCCCAAGACGGGCGCGAAAGTGTCGCTGCTGGGCTACGGCATGATGCGACTGCCCGAGAAGGCCGGTGGCGGAGAGTATGACCAGGAGATGATTAACCGTCAGGTGGACTACGCCATGGAGCACGGGCTGAACTACTTCGACACGTCGCCCGCCTACTGCCGCGGCCTCTCGGAGCGCTGCACCGGCATCGCGCTCAAACGACATCCCCGCGAGAGCTATTTCGTGGCCACGAAGCTCTCCAACTTCGGTTCCTTCTCGCGCGAAGCCTCCATGCAGATGTACCACGACTCGTTCAAGGAGCTGCAGGTGGACTACATCGACTACTACCTGCTCCACGCCATCGGCGGCAGCGGCATGGACGACCTCCACCGCCGCTATCTGGACAACGGGATGTTAGACTTCCTGCTCGAGGAGCGCGAGGCCGGCCGCATACGCAATCTGGGGTTCTCCTACCACGGAGCGATAGAGGTGTTCGACTACCTGCTGTCCGAGCACGAGAAGTACAAGTGGGACTTCGTGCAGATAGAGCTGAACTGGCTGGACTGGAACTATGCCGACGAGATTAGCGACGGCGGCAACACCGACGCCTCCTACCTCTACGCCGAGCTGCAGAAGCGCGGCATCCCCGCCGTCATCATGGAGCCGCTGCTGGGCGGCCGCCTGGCCAAGGTGCCGCAGTACGTGGTGAGCCAGCTGAAGAAGCGCGCCCCGCAGAAGAGCGTCGCCTCGTGGGCCTTCCGCTATGCCGGTACGCCCGAGGGGGTGCTCACCGTGCTCAGCGGCATGACCTACATGGAGCATCTGAAGGACAACCTCGTGTCCTACTGTCCGCTGGTACCGCTGACGGAGGAGGAGTGCCAGTTCCTCGACCACGACATTGCCCACCAGATGATGGAGGAGCAGACCATTCCCTGCAACGACTGCAAGTACTGTATGCCCTGCCCCTACGGCATCGACATTCCCGCCGCCTTCGTACATTATAATAAATGTAAGATTGAGGGGCGGCTGCCCAATCCCGTCGACGCTGAGGGCAGCGACCGCGCCACCTACCGCCGCAACCGCCGCCAGTTCCTCATCGGCCTGGACCGCGTCATCGACCGCGAGCGTCAGCCCGACCACTGCATACAGTGCGGCCAGTGCGTACCCCACTGTCCGCAGCAAATCAAGATTCCGCAGGAACTCCACAAGATAAGCCAGCTCATCGAAGAACTGAAAAGGAACGAAACCTGACATCGTATGAAGATAGAAACACGAAAAATGATAATGGCAGGACTCGTCCTCTGCCTTACTGTCCTCTGTCTACCGTCGGTCTCATCTTTACAGGCACAGCCGTCACCCCAGCGTCCGCGCTACGATAAGCTCTCGCCCATGCTGAGAAGGATGGTCCGTCAGTCCCAGACTCCCCAGTTGCCTCATCGGCTCCAACTGCCTCAAAAGCCCCTGTGTCCCCAGTCGGTGTGCGCCTTCGTGAAGGTTTCCGACGGCGGCGAGGCAACGCTACAGGAACACGGCTGCCGCGTGCTCGCACAGGTGGGCGACATCTGTATTGCAGACATCCCCAAGCGTGCTATCGGTCCACTGTCTCTCGACCGCAGGATATTGCGCATAGAGGCCAACCGCAGCACCAACACCCTGACCGACTCCGTGGCCATCCACCTGAACGCCCTGCCAGTATACGATGGGCAGGGGCTGCCACAGGCATACACCGGGCGGGGCGTCGTGGTAGGTGTGATGGACATAGGCTTCGACCTCACGCATCCTAATTTCTACTCCCGCGATACCACGCAGTATCGCATTCAGCGCTTTTGGGACATGCTCTCTGCCGACACGGTGGGCAGCAGCCTTTACGTGGGCCGCGACTATGCCGGGCGCGAGGAGCTGCTCGCCGTGGCCCATGCCCGCGACGGCCTGGACCAGACCCACGGCACACACACACTGGGCATTGCCGCAGGCAGCGGCTACGACTCGCCATACCGGGGACTGGCACCGGAGAGCGATATCTGCATAGTGGCAAACGCAGTGACGCAGGACACCGTGTTCATCGCCCCGGAGGATTACGACAAATACACCTTCGCCACCGATGCCTTAGGCTTCAAATACATCTTCGACTATGCCGAGAGCCAGGGCAAGCCCTGTGTCATCAACTTCAGCGAGGGCAGCAGCCAGGACTTCTTAGGCTACGACGTGCTTTACTACGAGATGCTGGAGCGTCTCACCGGCCCTGGACGCATCATCGTGTCGGCGGCGGGCAACAATGGCAATGACAAGTCATGGCTCCACAAGCCTGTCGGCGAGCTTTCGGCGGGGTCCTTCCTGCGGGCCTACAGACACTCGGCCATGCTAACGCTAAAGTCGGCCGATGACTTCACCATTCGCATCGTGGCTTATAAAAACAACAGCAACGACACACTAATGATAGACACCCGTCAGGTGACGTTGCAGCAGGACTCCCTATATACTGCCATGCTTCATGTGCCTAATGACTCCGTGGGTGTGGTCGTCGAGGGCTACCGCTCCTGCTACAACGCTGCTGAGACCTGCTTTGACGTTTCCTTCATCGGCAACCACAGCATTGGCTCCTCACCCATTATCTCTTTTGAGGTCATTGGCGAGGAGGCCGACGTGGAGGGCTACCGCGTGGATGGCAATTTCGTGGAGAACAGTCTCAACCCCCGTCTGACGGCGGGCGAGAAGACGCACAGCGTGCTCTCACCGGCCACGGCACCCTGCGTCATCTGCGTAGGGGCCACTGCCTATCGCACCTCCATCATCAATTATAAAGGCGAGTACCAGGAGTATAACGACGGTACTGGTGGAGAGCGCTCGTCTTCCTCAGCCGTGGGTCCCACCTACGACGGACGGATGAAGCCCGACGTGATGGCCCCCGGCATAAACATCATATCATCATACAGTAGCTACTATATAGAGAATCACCCCACTGCCAATGACCTGATAGGTGATGTGAGCCACTTCGACTTTAACGGTCGTACCTACGCTTGGAACTGCAATAGCGGCACGTCGATGTCGTCGCCCGCAGTAGCTGGTATCATCGCCTTATGGCTTGAGGCCTGCCCCACGCTGTCGCCCGATGACATTTTCGGTGTGCTGGAACGCACCAGTAGCCATAACGAACCGACGCTGACATATCCCAACAACCTGTACGGGCATGGCGAGATAGATGCCTACCGTGGGCTGCTCGACATACTTGGGGCAGACAAGATAACGGGTGTTTCGACAACGCCGACAAGGGCAAGCCTGTCATTAAGGGACGGTATGCTCAGCGTGCGACTGCCTTCAGCGGCCTCTGTTCCTACCACTATCTTTGTCTATTCACTTAGCGGGCGTCTTCTTACCCGCCACCGTCTGCCCGTCGGTAGCGACGTCTGCCGTCTGTCGATTCCCTCACTGCACGAGGGCGATGTCTGTGTAGTTCAGATTGACGGCGACACCGCCTTTAGTGGTTCCATGCTCATGAGGCGATAAGATGGTAGAAATGGGACGAAGGGGAAAGTATGCCCCAGTCATCTTGCTCTTCTTTATAACGTCGGTCCTGTTTGTAAAACATGGTCAGTGGGCGCTGCAGTGTGTGCCCGACTATCTTACGTATGCTGTCAGCGACTGGCTCATCAACTACGAGGCGGGTTTTGTCAGGCGCGGGCTTCTGGGGCAGCTGCTGTTCGAGGCCTGGCAGGTCCATCCCTTCAACGTAAGGGAGTTCGTGCTCTTGCTCCCTTTCGTGTTCTCGCCATTACTGATGGCCTTGCTGCTCATGGTCTTTTACAAAGAGAGGTGGCAGCCTATGGTCATATTCACCGTCTGCTGCTTAGGGTCTACCTTCCTGGCCTCTACTGTTCGCCGAGATTATTTGGTGCTTGTCATGGTCTTTTTCGTCTTCATGGCAATGTCTCAATGGCTGCGCCACCGTCGGTGGATTGACTTGTGCGCTTTCTTCCTGCTTTCAGTTACCCTTGTCCTTATCTACGAGCCTTCCGTGTTCATAACCTTCCCATTGCTGTTTGTCATTTTAAGGCGAAAGGCCGTCCTGCTTGCCCTGCCCATTGTCCTTGCTTGTCTTGCGGTTTTCACGTCGCGGGGAGATGCGGCAATGGCACAGACGATATGGCAATCGTGGGAACCTTGTTTCCTGCGATACCCTTATCCAAGTGACAATAGTGGCATCGGGCTTGGCGTGGAGGCTCTCGGATGGAACGTTTTCGACACTTTCGCCTTTCACTTGCGTTTGGCATACGTGGGCATTAAACCATCGCTCTTAACCATTCCGCTTATCTGCTATATGTTGGCCGGGACATACTATCTGATGGTCTGTCACGATGTGGCGAAAGTTCCGTTTTGGCCCAGAAGACCCGAGAACCCAGTCGTTCCGGCAAAGGGTTCTGCGGACGGAGAAGTGCAATCCTCTGCCATGTTGGGATTGAGCAATGTGCTTTTGTTTCAGTTCGTTGCCATGTTGCCCATGTTCACAGTGTTGTCATGCGACTGGGGGCGTAATATAACGCTGTGTTGTGTCTCCACATTCTTTATGCTGCATTTCTTCCCCAACGCCGGGAATCAGATACCCCATTTAGCCAAGGTGTCAAAGCCTCTGTTAAGTCTCTTTGACAGGCATAGGTGGCTCCGTTCACCCTATCTCTATGTTTTTGTGGCATTGACCATTCCCATGCCCATTAGTGAAGCTCCTCAGTTTGGCGACAGCATCCTGGGGCTTTTAATAGCCCTTCTTACTTGACACCCTTATCACCACTTTATCTCATGCTTCACTACATACATCCCCTCCGCCCCCTCCTCCGCCCCCCTCGCCGCTGTTCCGTACACTGCGACACCGTCGCAGTCCCCCCCGTCGCCAGCCCCCTTTCCTGGCCCTCGGGCAGACAAGTTTTTTAGGCCGTGGGGTAATAAACGTTGCGTTTTCACGTTCTTTAATACAATGGAAACTGAAAGCAAAGAGCAGAACTACGGTCACATACTGAAATACACAGGCATCTTCGGCGGTGTTCAGGGGCTGAACATCGCTATCGGCCTGGTTCGCAACAAGATTGTGGCCTCCCTGCTGGGGCCGGGCGGAATGGGCCTGGTGGCACTGTTCAACTCCACTGTAAACTTTGTGTCTCAAGCCACCAACCTGGGCATCTCGTTCAGTGCCGTGCGCCATGTGTCCGAGCTTTTCGACACGGGCGACGAGGAGCGCATTGCCCATTTCGTGAAGGTGGTGCGCGCCTGGAGCCTTCTCACGGCCCTGCTGGGTATGCTGGTGTGCATGGTGGCCGGTCCGCTGCTCAGTGAGTACACCTTTTCCTGGGGCGACCACACGCTTCACTTCGTCTTGCTGGCTCCCGCCGTGGGTCTTGCGGCCATCTGTGGCGGCGAGACGGCCATCCTGAAGGGCGCCCGCCAGCTGCGTGCGCTGGCCATGATACAGATTGTCATGGTGTTCGTATCGCTCATCATCAGCGTCCCCATCTACTATTTCTTCGGCGAGACGGGCATTGTGCCCGTGATGGTGCTCATGGCCCTTGCCACGATGTTGCTCACGCTGCGCTACTCCTATCGGCTCTATCCGCTCAGGCTGAGTGGCTCTGGCGGCATCCTGGGCGAGGGCATGGGGATGGTGCGCCTGGGCGTGGCCTTCGTTGCTGCCGGCGTGCTGGGCAGCGGCGCCGAGATGTTGGTCAGGTCCTACCTGAACGTGAAGGGCGACCTCAACATGCTGGGCCTCTACAACGCGGGCTTCATGCTCATAGTGACCTACGCCGGGACGGTGTTCTCGGCCATGGAGACCGACTACTTCCCCCGTCTGTCGGCCTGCTGCCACGACCGCAGCATGATGACGCTGACGGTGAACCGCCAGATAGAGGTATCGTTTCTGATGATGGCGCCCATGCTCGTGGGCCTCATCGTTGCCCTGCCGCTGCTCATCCCCATACTCTTCACCCGTGAGTTCGTACCCGTAGTGGCCATGGCCCAGGTGGCCGTCTTCTCCATGTACATCAAGGCCGTCTCGCTGCCCATCTCCTACCTCACGCTGGCCCGTGGCGACTCCGCGGCCTATCTCTGCCTGGAGGCTGTCTACGACGTGCTGCTCGTGGTGCTGATGATTGTGTGCTACGACCGCTGGAGCCTCTTTGGAACGGGTGTCGCCCTGACGCTGTCCTACCTCATCGACATCGTCATCATCTATGGCTATGCCTATTTGCGCTATGGCTATCGCGTATCAGCCCAAGTGCTGCAATACCTGGGCATACAGACGCCGCTGGGCATTGCCGCCTGGCTGCTCACCTTCGTGGACCAGCCGTTCATCTACTGGACCGTGGGCGTGATGCTCAGCCTGGCCAGCGCCGCCATATCGCTCTACATCCTCCACCAGAAGACCTCGCTGTGGACGGCACTGACCAGAAAGGTGAGGTCGCCCTTCTCCCGCCACTAACCCTGAGCTATGAACTGTAAGGTCACCGTCCTCGTTGCCGTGTACAACATGGCCCGCTTCCTCCCCACGTGTCTCGACTCACTGCTTGGACAGACGCTGAAGGACATCCAGGTGGTGTGTGTCGACGATGCCAGCACCGACGGGTCCTTGTCGCTGCTGCGGCGCTACTCCTCCCGCGACTCACGCATAGAAGTGTTTGCCCTTGCTGAGAACCACGGCCAGGCATACGCCCGCAACGAGGGACTTAAACGCGCACGGGGCGAGTATGTGTGCTTTCTGGACAGCGACGACTGGTTTTCGCCCGATGCCCTTGAGCAGGCCGTCGGTGTGTTCGAAGCAAACCCTGCCACCGACACTGTCCTCTTTCAGGTAGACATCGTTCCCGACACTTCATCGCCAGGCTCCCACCCATCGGCAGAGGCCACCCGCTATCAGCTGCCCCCCTTCGTCAGCCTCACCGGCGAGGAGGCTTTCCGCCTGAGCCTCGACTGGCAGATACATGGCGTCAACATCGTGCGCACACCGCTGCACCGCCGCTTCCCCTACGACGGCACTTGCCGTTCCTACAGCGACGACAACACCACGCGCCTACATTATAAGTATTCGCGCGAGGTGCGGCAGTGCCAAGGGGTCTACTACTACCGCCAACACATTTCGTCGACGTCGCACGTCGTCAGTGTGCACCAGTTCGACCGCCTGAAGGCAAACGAGAGCATGAAGAAAATGCTGATGGACGAGGGCGTGTCGCCCGATATTTTACAAGAGTGGGAAATCACGCGTATGCTCGTGCTTGTAGACTGCTACATGTTCTACCACGTGAATGGCCGCAAGCTGTCTGCCGCCGAACGCCGTTACGGCCTTGACGAGATGCGCAGGGTGTGGAGCGGCCTTGACCGCAGCCTCCTCACTTCGCCGCGACTGCGCAAGTTCGGCTACCGGCCCATGCCCAGCTGGTGGCTCTTCCGGCTGCAGGAGTGGGCCTATTTCACCCTCCGCGGCCTGTTGGGCAAGAACCGGGAAAACTAAAAGCTGGCCAGCACCTGGCTTGCTGGGATGCGCTGAATGTTGTTGTGCGCATCGCAGACGATGACGTCCTGCCCTCGAAGGGCCTTCTCCTCCAGCATACGCTTCTCGGCAAGTTCAAGCCCATGCCTGAGCTTTTCAGAAAATTCTTTAATCTCCTTATTTGACATAGCTCTGAATCAGATTAAGTCGTAATTCGTCATAGACAATCGTGTCAGCTTCCCTGCCTCCGCAAGCAATCTGTATGCGGGGTGTGTCGCTGTTATCGTAGATGTCCCAGTAGTCCACCTCTTTCATATACAGTTGAAAGAGATTCTTTATCCCCGCGACATACCTGCGCTTAATGATTGCGACAGGAATGTCATGCCCGCCCTTTTCCACCCTTTCGGCCACTCGCTGAATGGCCAGCTCGGGCGTGCGGAGCCAAAAGAAAAGCAGGCTCACACGGTAGCCCGTGGCCTGCGCACGGCGCACAAGGTTTAGGTATGTCCTTGTGGCAAGTGTTGTCTCGATGGCAAACGACACCTGACGTGCCAGCAGCTCCTCAATGCGCTGCAGCATCAACCGGCCAGCCTCTATGGCCACGCTCGCCGGGTTGAACGGCGAGAGGCCGCGGGCTATCTCGTCGGCATTGACGAACTCCCGGCACTGCAATATCTCGGGCAGCACCGTGAATGAGGCCGTTGTCTTGCCAGCACCGTTGCAACCGCTGATGATGTAAAGGTCTTTATCCATCGTGGGTGCAAAGATACGAATTAAAAACTACAACAGCCGTTTCCCTTTGCTTAAAGTGAGTTTTTTTAACAAATGTAAGGGGAAGGCAGTGAGGGCGCTGGGTCTCAAATTTATAAACGCTGTCAGTGTTTGTACAAACCACGTCGACGTTTGTACAAACCACGTCGGCGTTTATACAAACACTGACGTGGTTTGTAGATTGTCCTTACCCTCTCTGCATTTAAAATACGTGCAAAGACCGCTTTTCTACGGCTCTTTCCCATTAACAGAAGGAAGCACTGCCCATTACGCCAATATTCTGCGTCACCCAAACCACCTTTGCTAAAATCCGAAAAAGTCCTGTCTATCGGAGTTTCGGAAGATTGGCGCTTGGTTTTCAGTTCCCCGACACCCCGAGCAGCATGGCCATCATGGGGATGGTGAGGACGGAGATGAGCGTCGAGATGAAGGTGAGCTCGGTGATGAGGGTGGCGTCGCGGTGCATCTTGAGGCTGAGTATGGTGCCGTAGGTGGCCACGGGCATGGCGATGACGATGGTGTTGATGTCGACGGCCAGCTGCAGACCCTGCATGGAGCTGAGCTCTTCAAATTGCGCTCCTATCAGGCGGAAGAGGGCGAACAGCGCCAGTGGCAGGAGGATAAGGCGGAAGAGGGTGGTGGCGTAGACGGTGGGGCTGCCCATCATGGTGTGGAGGGACAGGCGCGACATGCTCGACCCGATGATGAGCAGTGCGGCGGGAACGGTGATGTTGCCTATGAGCGTCAGCGGCTGGCTCACCACGGTGGGTATGTTGTCCAGGCCCAGGGCTACGATGAGCATGGCCAGGTAGGCGGCCAGCATCGGCGTGCTCAGGAGCAGCTTTGCCCATCCCCGGCGGGAGTGGGGCAGGCTTGACGATGACCCGCCGGAAGTGTTGGCTGTGAGCAGCATCGTGCCTACGGTGAACACGGCGAAGGTGTTGACGACGTTGAGCACGGCGGCGTAGAACACGGCCTCGTGGCCGAAGATGGAGGCCACGATGGGGTAGCCTATGAAGCCTACGTTGCCGAACATAAGGGCGAAGCCTACCGTCCCGCGGTCGTCTTTCTGGTGGGTGAGCAGACGCGGCAGCCAGACGGCAGCCAGTGCCAGCAGCACGTAGGTGACGAGGCTGATGGCGAGCAGGGGGATGATGAGATGGCGGTCGGGCAGCGTGCCGCCCATGGTCGACGAAAGGATGAGCGCGGGGCTGGTGATGTCGATGACGAGCGACGACAGGCGGCGGTCGAACTCGCCGCCCATATACCCGCGCTTGCCCGCCACGTAGCCTACGACGACGATGGCGAACAGCTGGATCATTACTTCTATGTTGTTCATAATGGTTGGTTGTCTAGAGGGGAGAAGCCCCCACCAACCTCCCCCCGAGGGGGAGGCTAAAGCCCCCCAGCCCATCCCCCGAAGTGAGGGAAACTTTAGCGGATTCAAGCCTCCCCCTCGGGGGGAGGTTCTTGCTCCGTTTCTCTACGCAAGCGTCCCTTTGGGCCGAACGGGTGGGGGCCTATGGTTCGCAGAGGATGCGGCATATCTTGTCCTGAAACTCCCGGGCGTCGCTGGCGCGCAGCGTGCCCTGGTTGAGGATGGCGAAGCAGAGGCGGTGGCCGTTGGCAGCGGTGAGGTATCCTGCCAGCGAGATGACGCCGGTGAGCGTACCCGTCTTCGCCTGGACGTTGCCCTCGGCGGCGGTGCCCTTCATGCGTTTCTTCAGCGTGCCGTCCACTCCGGCCACGGGCAGCGTGGGCAGCAGCCGGTCGTAGAGGTCCACGCGCTGGTAGGCATAGCGCAGTAGGGCCACCTCCAGCTCGGCCGAGAGGTAGTTGTAGAGCGAGAGCCCGCTGCCGTCGGCTATGCGGTAGGGCTTCGAGTCGAGTCCGGCGCGCTCTATGAGTGCGCGCTCCAGGCGTATGGCGTCGGTGGCGCGTGCCGGGCGGTGGCCGCTGCTGGCCGCCGTCTGGTAGAACATCGACTCGGCGTAGAGGTTGTCGCTCTCCTTCATCATCGTGTAGAGCACGTCGGCAATGCTATGGCTGCGCACGGCGATGAGCACGGGGGCGTGTGGGCCCGACGCCGACGCACCGGGAGTGGTGGCCGGGCGCGAGGGCAGCCGCCCCGTGTCGGCGCGCAGGTTGCGGGTGTCAATGCCGGCGCGTCCCAGCTTGGCCGTCAGCACCTTGGTGAACTCGTCCTTGCGGCCTACGAGCAGCGGCGTGAGCGTCATGTTGTCGTCGTCCCAGCACCAGCCCTCGCCCCAGCGCAGGGTGTCCTTCATCGACGTGTCGGCCACCACGTGGCCAATGATGCGGTTCACGCCCAGGGCCTTCACTGCCTGTACCAGCGAGTCCATGTCGGCATAGTCGAACATGGGGTCCATGCCGCCCACGCAGTAGAGGTCGCCACGCAGGGCGCCGTCGGCGATGGCGCCGGTATAATATAAAGATGTCTGAAACGAGTGCTGTCCGCCCAGCTGGTCGAGGGCAGTGATGGCGGTGAGCAGCTTCATGGTCGACGCGGGCCGCATGATTTGGCGGTGGTTATAGCAGAAGAGCGAGCGCCCCTCGGTGAGGTCCCACACCATGATGGCGGCCTGGGTGGTGTCGAGCAGCGTGTCGCGCACCATCGAGTCGAGACGCTCCAGAGGGGTGGGGCCCACGCCCTGCCCCTCCCGAGGGGAGGGGAGCGTGGTTAGGCTTGGCGTTGTGGGGGTTGGGGTCTGGGCCAAAACAGCGTGGGCGCAGAACAGACAGACTGACATGGAAAAAAGTAATTTCTTCATGGCGGCAAAATTACGGATTTCTCTCCTCTTTGGAGCATCTGCAAAGAAAAAGTTTCTAAAAACGGCTGTTTTGTTGATAATAATTGCTATCTTTGCCGCCAAATAGCGGGGCCGGGGCCCGCCGCTGACGCGCCGGGAGTGGTGGCCGGGGCCCGACGCTGACGCGCCGGGAATGGTGGCCGGGGCTTCGCCGATAAAAACGAACGATGATGAAAAAGCGACTTCTTTTATTAGCAGTGTTACTGCTGGGCGGGCTGACACAGGGCCTGCCCCTACAGGCACAGACGGCACCGCAGGGCAAGACGGTGGTGCTGGAGACGACGATGGGCAGCATACGTATCGCGCTCTACGACGACACGCCGCTGCACCGCGACAACTTCCTGAAACTGGTGGGCGAGCACTACTACGACTCGCTGCTCTTCCACCGCGTCATCCACAACTTCATGATTCAGACCGGTTCGCCCGACAGCCGCCACGCCGAGCCTGGCGAGGCCGTGGGCCACAAGGACAAGGACTACACGCTGGAGGCGGAGATAAGGTTGCCGCAGCACTTCCACAAGCGTGGTGCCGTGGCTGCTGCCCGCGAGGGCGACCGTACCAACCCTGAGCGGCGCAGCAGCGGCGGACAGTTCTACATCGTCTGGGGCACGACCTACAGCACGCTGACGCTCGACCGCCTGGACCTGAAGCTCGACTCGCTGAGCCACGGCACGATGGGCTTCTCGGAGGAGATGAGAGACCAATACCGCAAATACGGCGGCTCGCCCCACCTGGACGGCCAGTACACCGTCTTTGGCGAGGTGGTGGAGGGCCTCGACGTGGTTGACAAGATTCAGCAGGTCTATACCGACGACTACCACCGGCCCGTGGACGACGTGCGTATCATCAGGGCGGTTGTTGAGGAGCGGTAAAGCCCCCCCTTCTGCCCCCGAGGGGGCTACTATAGACCCTCCACTGAACGCCAAAACTATAGTAGCCCCCTCGGGGGCAGAAGGGGGGGCTTGGGGGTGGGTTCCCCTTAAACGTCCGGCAGCCGGCTTCCCTTGGGGAAACCGGCTGCCGGTGTTTTTGTTGAGGGGAAGAAGCGTCCCCTCTGAAAGATTCTCTTTAATCCTCCTTCTTGACAATGCCCGAACGCTTCTCCTTGATGCGTGCGGCCTTACCTGTGAGCTTGCGGAGGTAGTAGAGCTTGGCGCGGCGCACCTTACCCACCTTGTTCACCTCGATGCTCTCGATGTTGGGGCTCTCCAGGGGGAAGATACGCTCCACACCCACGGTTCCCGACATCTTGCGGACGGTGAAGCGCTTCTTCTCCTGATGGCCGCTGATCTTGATGACCACGCCACGG
>CAMPCG010000020.1 GCA_946644025.1 uncultured Prevotellaceae bacterium
CCTTCCATTCCGTCGCTTAACTTGTCTGTCACCACGACGTCTTTCTTTCCACATCCACAAGGTGCGATGTCAATGTGGTCAATGGTGTCTATAGTTGACAGATAATCTTCAGGCAGCTCATAGTCAGGATATACAAACTGTATGTTCAGGTTTTCCTTCATTGCAAAGAGTATACCTGCTTTCAAGGTCTCCAGCGGCATCAGCTTCCTTTCTTTGTGAGCGGACGTTGAATGATAACAATAGGACACGCTCTTGTTGTCTAACAATATAACAAGATACTGTAGCATAGCTCGATTCTCTAACAGATTGGTTCTTTCATTTTTGTCTTTTGACGTTCATATTCCTCCTCTCTACCCTCCAGTTCCAGTTTGCGGAACAGCTTGTTCCAATAATAATTGTTTGCCCTGACTCTTGCTTTGTGCATGCGACAGATAGCTGTGGCACGCTGAAACACGGTGTGAGTCAGGGCAGCGTCATAGTTTTCGCCCTGACACCATGCGCATCCGCTTGCCACCTCGCAATTGATACACTCCTCTGTAGACTGCGTGATTCGGTCGAGTGTAAGGAAAGGCCGCAATTTGTTCTGATCAATGCCGTCATAGATATTGCCTATCACCCAAGCGGGCTTGCTTCGCAGTGAGTAGGATGCAAAGCGCGTGCAGGGATAGAAGTTTCCCGCTGCGTCGACGGCGAGCATTTTTCCTGCGCCGCACCAGTTCTGGTTTTCGCGCTCACGGTCCATTGGCTTGCCTATATGCTCCATGAAAAACGAGCAGCTGTTATCCTCATAAAGCCGCTGATCGATGATGGCATCTGCCAACTGTATCAGCTGATCTTCAAAGAGGTGGTCGTCCCCCTCCTTCCACACGTCCTCGAAAACGCAGTTGATGTTCACCTCATGTATGCCCAGGCTATAGAGGTGGAGCACGCTCTCCTTGATATAAGGAATGTCGGCCGAGGCAATGGTAACCTTCGTGGCGCCTCCGGGGAACTGCTCCAGCCACAATGGAATATTTCTCACCACATCATCATAGCTGCCTTTCTCCTCCTCAGGTTTCGGCTGTATCCCCTTTTCCATCTCCGGTGTCTTCCATATGCGGTTAAGGTCGTGTTTGCGCCGCGTTCCGTCGATAGTGATGCCAATACTCAGGTGAGAGTGGTTCTTCTTGATGAACTCCTGCACCTTGTCTGTATGGTAGTTAATGCCGTTGGTAGAGAAAGAGAAGCGATAGGAATTAAACCAGTGATGGTCACGTCTATACATCTCCAATTTCAGGTAGTCACAAATCTTGTCTATGAGTTCTATCTCCAGGAAAGGCTCTCCGCCGATGAAATCCCAGATGACACTTTCTTCACGGAAGTCCTGCTCATGGTCAAGAATAAAATCGATGGCTCTTTTGGCCACATCCCACGTCATACGCTCCTTCGTGTTCTTTCCCACGAGGTAGCAGTACTTGCAAGCCAGCTGGCAGTCTTTCGTAACGATGAACGTTATGCTTTTTGCCGTCCCTGCCTGCCAGCTATTCGAATGTTCTTTTATCATTGCCATGCACTAAAATATGGAATTTAACCGGCGAGAGCTTTTAACTCTGTTGCTACCGCCAGTACACGTTGTATAGCAGTTTTGTCCGCAAGTGGCCCAACAAGTACCCTGGCACTGGTTGGCACAAATGTTTTTACAGCTATTGAAGCAATCTGCGCATGTATAAATCTGGTTCTGTCCTTTGCATGATGTGGCGCATGAACTCGAACAGCTTCTTTGACAACTTCCGCTACACACTGACGAGCACTCGGTAAAGCATTGACCGTAACAATCGCTTTTACACATCGTTGTGCAGTTCTCGTTGCAAGATCCTCGGCTCGCATGAGCACAGTCAGTACAATGAATAATTTTTCCGCCGGAGATTTTGTTCGTTCCGAAGCAACTTTCATCACAGCCATCAGCGCAATTTCCTTTACATGAACCGGTGCAGGAGCTAGTGCAATTACTGGAACACGAACCGGTGCATGAGCCGCCACACGCGACTATACACGACCCGGTGCAGGAATTGCCGCATGTGGAAGTACACGTGCCGGAACAGGTGCCGGTACACGTTCCGGTGCAAGAATTTCCGCATGATTTGCCGCAAGTGTTTGTACATGTGCCTGTACACGATGACGTGCAGTCGTCTTTACAGTTGGCAGTGCAGGTCTTTTCACATGTGCCTTTACATGTTTCCTTACATGCATCTTTGCACGAAGTCGTACACTCTGTCTTGCACGTACCTGTACAATTGTCCATACACACCTGTTTACAACCGCCCTCACAGGTCTTTGCACACCCTTCCCCACAGTTGTAGGCACACCATGTGGCACAAGTGCCTGAACAAGTGCCTGAGCAAGTTCCCGTACAGGCCGATTGGTTCTTCGTCTGTCCCTGACATTCACTGCTGCATGTAGCGGTGCAAGTTCCTTGGCAGGTTCCAGTACATGCACCTTGGCAGGTTCCTGTGCAAGTACCTTTGCAGTCGGTAGTTTTGTCTTTTGTCGTCCCTGCGCAGGTACTGTTACACGCCGTGATGCATGAAGTGTTGCAGGACGTCATGCATGAGTGTGTGCAGCCATTACCGCAGGTTGGACCGGCAGAAGAGTTGTAGCAAGTCGTTACGCAAGTGGCCGAGCAGCCACCCGAGCAATCATGGCAATAGTCGTTACCCTCCCCATATTGCCAGGCAGAATTTACACAGGTTACCACACACATCGTGCTGCATGTGCCGGCGCAGGTGTCATTACACGTCCCTGCACAGTCGACACACGACCATCCTGCACTGCTCATGCAGAAGCTGCTGCAAGTGCTCGTACAGAACGATGTGCAGTCTTTACACAGGTTGTTTGCCGCAACGTTTGAGCAGCTTGTAATGCAGTTGTTCTGACAACTGGCACTGCAGCTACCATTGCAGGTATTACCCCCCGCTACTCCTTTGCAGGTTTCTATACACTGCTCGGCACATGTGCCGGCGCAAGTGTCCTGACACTCGCCTGTGCAGTCTCTGCAACTGTCGTTGCAAGAAGCCATTGATGCAACCACGGCAGGTCCCAGGGTGATAGCCCCTAACAAAGGCAGCATCCTGCTCGCAGCTTTTTTGAAAAACTCTCGCCGCGTCTGGAGTTCATTGCTGTTTATTTTCATAATTCAGAGTATAGTATTATGTGAATAAATCCCAAAAATGTGGTGGAAAAATAACGAAAGAGACCTTTGCTGTTGTTTCTTTCGACTGGTACACCAGTGTCGCTGTCAGCCTACACCAGTCCCAACTCTGGTTTTTCAGAGGGTATATAATCGCTTCGCCATCAGGATAATAGACACCATCTCTCAGATTGACGCCACCACACTCAATGAAATTGCATATGTCATAACCATGCATTTCTCTTAAAGTGATGTAATTTCCTGGTAAAAAACCTATTTTTCTTCTAGTCCCCGATGATACTGCATAGGCATAGAAACGTATCTCGGCAGTGTTTTTACATGCTATTTCACCGACATTTATTCCTGACTTCACTGTCTTCATTCCTGACTGGAACACCTCCAGTTCGTAATGTTCCTGCACACCTATGGCCGTACCCTGACAAGTGCTATTACAATTGTTTGAGCAACCTGTTGCACACGCATTAGAACAGCTTCCCTGGCATGAATTGGAACAACCACCTGTGCAAGTGTTGGTGCAGCCGCCCAAACAGGTGTTGTCGCAGTCATTTTTACAAGCAGTGGTACAGGTAATGCTACATGAGCCTTTGCATGTTTCAATACATGTATCTTTGCATGACCCCAAGCAAGTTTCCTTACATGCCGATTCGCAACTGTCTGCACATACCACTTTGCATCCGCCTTTACACGTTTTAGAACATTTATCTATGCAGCTATAATCACACTGGGTTCCACAGGTTCCTCCACATGAATTTTCACAGCCAAACACGCAGTCACCTTTCGATGTGCCTTTGCAGGTAGTGTTGCAGTCGTTCTGACAGCTGGTTGAGCATGCAGTCTGGCAAGTCGCGTTGCAGGTTTCAGCGCATCCGTCATTGCAACCATCAATGCAGGTGGTGGAACAGGTACTCTGGCAGTTTGCGCCACATGTCCCCTGGCAGTTGCCATTGCAATCAGAAACTGGCGGGACGTATGCCGAGCCTCTGCAGGTCTCTATGCACTTCTCAGCACAGGTGCCGGCACAGGTGTCCAGACACGCGCCCGTGCAGTCGCTACAGTCATCACACGACATCATCGACGTCACCATGGCTGGGCCGAAGGTGACGGCGCCCAGCAGCGGCAACACCCTGCTCGCCGCTTTCTTGAAGAATTGGCGTCTGGTCTGAAGTTCTTCTCTGCCCGTATTCATACGTACAAATAGTCTTTCAGGCTTGACAAACTCCCCAGTAAGCCATAATTGTTTAAAATACTGGAAACAAAAAAAGACGTGGGAGTTTGTTCCTCCGCGCCTATCCCAAAACTCAGGCCTTCGCATTGCCCCTTCTCAAGGATAAGCAACGCAAGCCAGCCCACGCCGAGTGATATTATATAGTTTGGCGCAGACATAAAACCATCAAGATACAATGATAGCTACGATGCGACAGGATATAATACACCCACGCGAACGCTTCGTTGCATTACCGCTGTGAGAAGATTCAAAGTTGCGAAGTTTGAGTTCACAGACAGGTAACGTTCAGAAAACGTCCTTTCCCCCTCGGCTGTCCTTACGAGCGGTGTTCTCAGCCTTAGGTTTCCATCGATGTTTGATTTCGACCCGCCCTGCCCTCACAATCATCAGCCATTGTTGGCCTCTGACAGCTTGGACTGGCTTAGTCATTTGCAAAAATACACATTATATATTATATAAGGATTTACAGCCTTCATCTTTTACGTTTTTTTAACCTGGCTGAGACAATCAATAGGAAACAGGGCGGGCGAGTACGGGGCTTGTCCCTACGGGGTTAACGGCCACGAAAGCCGTTCAAAGAGGAAGGGAAAGCAGGGGGGAGGGGAAAGGGGAACGGAGGGGTGTGAAAAATTCTCGAGAGAATTTGTGAGAGAAAGCCGTTCTCTCTTTAGGTTTGAGCCGTTCAAAGTCAGAAATTCTCTCGAGAATTTTTCAGGCTGGTACGTTCTTCGTGGCTGACGGGTGTGCTATTCGGCTGACTTTGAACGGCTTATAGGCTAAGATTGGAACTTGCTGAATGTATGTGGCGGAGAATCTCTTCCTCCTGGTCGGGTGCAAACCAGGTGACGAGGGGGTCGCGCTTGAACCAGGTGAGTTGTTTTCGGGCGTAGCGGCGGGTGTTTCCCTTCATTCGCTCCACGGCCTCGTCGAGTGTCCACGTGCCGTCGAGAAAGGCGAACATCTCTTTGTAGCCCACGGTGTTAAGCGCGTTCAGCTGACGGAAGGGTAACAGCCGGCGAGCCTCTTCAAGCAGTCCCTGCTCCATCATCAGGTCTACGCGGCGGTTGATGCGCTCGTAGAGCTCCTCACGGGGCAGCGTGAGGCCAATCTTTACAATGCGGAATTTTGGGGGGCGGGTGTTGATATTTCTCTCCTTCTTACGAAACGAGGTATACATGCGCCCTGAAATATGACATATCTCCAGCGCGTGTACCACTCTGCGCGGATTCTTGCGGTCCACGATGGCCCAGTGCTCGGGGTCCAGCCGTCGCAGTTCCTCGCAGAGCGCCTCCAGCCCCTCCTCGGCCAGCCGGCGTTTCATCGTGGCGCGTGTCTCGTCGTCCACGGTAGGAATGTCGTCAATGCCGTTGCACACGGCGTCGATATACATCATCGAGCCGCCCGACATCAGGGCGTAGTCGCTCACTTCAAAGAGCCGGGGCAGCAGCGCCATGACCTGCTGCTCGTACATCGACGCGCTGTAATACTCGTCGAGCGCCAACGTGCCCACGAAGTAGTGCTTCACCCGCCGCATCTCCTCGTCGGTGGGCGCAGCGGTACCAATGCGCATGTCGCGGAAAATCTGGCGGCTGTCGGCATTGATGACAGGCACGCCCAGTCGCTCAGCCAGCGCGAGGCTGAGCCGTGTCTTGCCCACGGCGGTGGGTCCGGTAATGACTATCAGGGTCTTCATGTCACTTCATCCATGCTGGTGCCGGGAAGGCATTATAATTTGCCGTCAGCGGCCTCGAATTTGAAGTCGTGGTCTATAGCCCGTACAAAGTTAGGCATTTTCCTTGAAAGGACGCACAAAACGGTCGCATATTTAGCAAATAATCACATTTATATATTACCGCCCCGCTTTTACTTTTCCTGATATTCGCCTGTCCGCCCTGTCGCTTTGTGCATAACCGGCGTGCCGTCGGGGCAGCAAGAAAAGGCGGCAAAGGCTTGCACATTCAAATATTCTTTTGTACCTTTGCACGCGTTATGACTGACCGGGAACTTTTTCCCCCAATGACAGGCAGTGTTTCATGAAAAAGACTTTCTTGCTATTTGCGGTCCTGGCCTTTATGGTGCCGGTTGACGTCCTGGCGCAGCCCTCGTCTGCCACCGCGGCAGGGGCAAGTTACAGTCTCAGCCCCCAGTTGTCGGTGGGCCAGATGAGCATCACGGTGGACTCTGCACTCAACGCCCAGCGTAAGGTGACGGGCCGGCTGGTGACGGAGGGCTACGACGGTGCCGTCGGTATCAAGCTGCGCGGCAACAGCTCGCTGGCCTTCAACCAGAAGAAATACACCCTTGAGCTGCGCGACAGTGCCGGCCGTGACGTTGAGGCGCCGCTGCTGGGTATGCCGGCCCACAGCGACTGGGTGCTGCTGGCTCCCTACAACGATGTGTCGGCCCTGCGCGACCCCCTGGCGTTCCAGCTGTGGCGCGACATGGGCCACTGGGGTCCGCGCACGCGCTTTGTCGAGCTGACCCTGAACGGCGAATACCGGGGCCTCTACATCTTGTCGGAGGCCATCAAGCGCGGCACGGAGCGTGTGAACATCGCCAAGCTAAAGAAGAGCGACACAGCGGGGCGCGAGGTGACGGGCGGCTACCTGCTGCGCATAGACACGTACAACGAGGACGACGCGACGTTCACGTCGAAGGTGCCGGGCATAGGCGACGGCATCATGACGAGCCAGGTGGTCTGGTCGTGTATCTACCCTAAGAAGAAGAAGCTGCAGCCCGAGCAGATGGACTACATACGCAACTATGTGGACACGGTGGAGCAGGTCATTCAGTCGGACTATTTTGCCGACCCCCAGCGCGGCTACACGCGCTACATCGACGCCGCCTCGTTCGTGGACTACTTCATCCACACCGAGCTGAGCCTCAATGCCGACGGCTACAAGCGCAGCGCCTACTTCTACAAGGAGAAGCAGCGGGCCGACGGCACGGGCGGCAAGCTCGTGGCCGGGCCGGTGTGGGACTACAACCTGGCCTACGGCAACGCCAACTTCTCCAACGCCAACAACCCTGAGGCATGGTGCTACGAGGGGGCCAGCAACAGCCCTACGCCCGCGCTGTGGCAACGGCTGCTGCAGGACGTCGCATTTCGCGCGGCGGTGAAGGTGCGCTACAAGGAGCTGCGCAAGGGCGTGCTGAGCGACAAGGCCATCAACGCCTACATCGACCGCCAGGCCAGGCTGCTGGCACCAAGCATGAAGAGGCACTTCGAGAAATATCCCGAGCTGCTGGTGACCGAGGAGGAGAAGAGGCAGTTCAAGCCGCAGCCCTTCGGGCAGATGCCGCCGATGGGGGGCTTTCTGGGACCCGGCGGTGACGCGGGGGGCTTTCCGGGGCCCGGCGGTGACGCGGGGGGAATGGTGGTCTTACCGCCGGGGGCCTTTCCGGGGCCCGACGCTGACGCGCCGGGAATGGTGGTCTTCCCGCCGATGGGGGCCTTCCCTGGGCTCGGCGCTGACTCGCCGGAAACGGGGGGCTTCCCGCCGATGGGGGGCTTTCCGCCGATGGGGGGCTTCGGGGGCTTCGGCGGCGGCTTCGACATGGTGGGTATGTTTGCGGCCTATCGTGTCTGCTCCTACGACGAGGAGATACAGATGCTCAAGGAGTGGTTTGCCAAGCGCCTGGCCTTCCTCGACCGTAACATCAAGCGGTTTGACAAAGACTGGCGGCCCCGCGTTCAGGAGCTGAAGGAAGTCAAGATGCCGCAGTGGTTTAACTTTCCTTTTAACAACCCCGACAAGAAAGACTAACGGCCACGAGCCGGCAGAGAGCATAAACCATGAAGTCGATGAAGCGTTTACTGAGCGGGCTGATTTGGAGCCTTGTGGCCCTCTGTATGGCAGCGGTTCTGTCCATTCAACTGCCGCCGGTGCAGTCGTGGCTGGGGCGCAAGGCGGCCACGATGCTCAGCAAGACGCTGGGCACCGACGTCACCGTGGGCCGTGTGGAGGTGGGGCTCTTCAACCGTATCATCATCGACAACGTCTGCATCCCCGACCTACAGGGCGACACGCTGCTGCGCGCCGGCCGCCTGTCGGTGAAGGCGTCGCTGCTGCCGCTGTTCGAGGGGCGCGTCGACATCACGTCGGCCCAGCTCTTCAGTGCCCATGTGCGACTGTATCAGCCAGGAGCCGGGGAGACGGGGAGCCGAGGAGCAGCGGAGCCCAACTGGCAGTTCGTAGTCGACGCCCTCACGTCAAAGGACGACACCACGACGTCGTCGCCCCTCAACCTGCGCATCCGCTCGCTCATCGTGCGCCACAGCAGCGTCTCCTACGACCGCGGCGATGCCTTCACCACGCCCGGACGCTTCAACCCCAACCACCTGGCACTGAGCGACATCAGCACCCACATCCTACTGAAAAGCCTCACCCCCGACTCCCTGAGCATCAACCTGAAACGCCTCTCCATGCGCGAGCAGTCGGGACTCAGCGTGGAGGACTTCACCGCCCGCCTCGCCGCCGGCCCTAACGCTGCCCAGCTATACGGAATGAGGCTGCAACTGCCCCACTCCACCCTGACTATCGACACGCTCGACGCTACCTACAACGTGGCGGGGGCGGAACTGGACAGGCGTGACTCCCTACACCTGGCGGGTACGAAACCGGACAAGCGTTTCCTCGAGACCCTGCGCTTTCGAGCCAACATCGAGGCCATCGCCACCCTTGCCGACCTGTCGCCGCTCTTCAGCCACAGCGACACCCTCTTCCGGCCCTCGGCCCTCGCCACGCTGCCCGCCGTCTCGCTGGCCGCCTCGCTGCAGGGCACGGCAAAGAGCCTCGACGTGAAGCGCGTCCAGGTGATGTCGCTACAGCGCGACTCACTGGCCGACGGAGGCCTCGTCGTTGAGGTTTCGGGCCACGTCCAGAAGCGGGAAGACGGGAAGTTGAGGGGCAACGTGCAGCTCGACGAGCTCAACGTCTCCGCGCCCATGCTGTCCAAGCTGGAAGAGGCGTTCCCCGTGCTGCCCGACGAGCTCTCCCGTCTCGGCGGCCTTCACGCAAGCGGCCAGGCCCGCTACGGCCACGACGACACGGCCGAAGCTGAGGCCGACCTCGCTACGGCGGCAGGCGGCGCAAGCATGGCCTTCGCCATCGACGAGGGCGACAACCTCTCCGGCCACGTCGCCACCGACAGTCTCCACCTGGGCCGCCTGCTGGCCAACGACGACCTGGGCACCGTTGCGGGCACCGTCACCCTCGGCGGCACCCGGCAGCAGCTGGAGGCCGACGCCGACATCAGCCACCTGCACTTCAAGGGCCACCGCTACACCGACATACAGGCCAGCGGCTCCTACCAGCCCAAAAGCGGCGACGTGACAGCCCACGTCAAGGCTCCCGTCGTGCGGCTCCACCCCTCTGGCCTCGGCCTCACCGCCGAGCGCGACGACGCCTTCTTCTCGGCCAATGTCGAGGCCGACGTAAACATCCAGGGGGTGAAGGGTGAGAATAGAGGGATGAGTGGCTTCGTCCGCATAGACGACTTCACCATGCGCACCACCAGCGACTCCACGCTCTGCCACATAGGCCACCTTGAGCTGACCACAGAGAACGAGGGCGACGAGCAGCGCATAACGCTCAACAGCGACGTAGCCACGGGCGAGCTGACGGGACAGCTGGACCTTGCCTCGCTGCCCCACAGCCTCAGGCGCTACGTGGCCTCGAAGCTCCCCACCCTTCCCGGTCTCGACACCTCAACGCCTCGACTTCCCAACTCCTCTAACGACTTCAACCTCAGCCTCACGGTGTGGGACACGCAGTGGATGAAGCCGCTGCTGGGCGTTCCCCTCACGCTGCGTCAGCCCCTGCGGCTCATCGCTGCCATCAACGACGACGAGCAGTCGGTGAACCTGAGCGGACGACTGCCATCGTTCGACTACTCCGGCAGCCGCTACGCCGACTTGCTCGTCAGCATCACCACCCTGGGCGACTCGGCCCTGTGCGACGCTACACTCACGAAACTGAACTCTGACGGCGGCAGCCTCGCACTGACGGCCAACATCCATGCTGCCAACAACAGGCTGACGTCATCGCTGGCATGGCAAGACACGCCCGCAGCGGGAGAGAACGCACTGCGAACCACAAAGGGAGTGGTCAACGCCTTGACGAAATTTTACACCGACGACAACGGACGCCCGGTGGCAGACATCGGCATACAGCCGTCGCTGCTGACCGTCGGCGACAAGGCCTGGAACATACTGCCCTGCCGCCTCACCTATTCCGACGAGCGGCTGGACGTAGACAACTTCGTCGTCAGGCATGACGCGCAGCACCTCATCGTCGACGGCAGGGCGTCGAAATTGCACACCGACACGCTCACCGTCGACATGGAGGGGCTGGACATCGCCTACATACAAGACCTGCTCGACTTCCACCCCGTAGACTTCGCCGGACTGCTGGGCGGCAAGGCGAAGGCTACCGCCATCTTCGGCAACTTCGGTGCCTGGGCCGACATCGTGGCGCGCGACTTCCGCTTCATGAACGGACGCATGGGGACACTGGCCGCACAGGTGAAGTGGAACGCCGAAGACAAACAGATAGACATCGACGCCACCGCCGATGAAGGGGTGGGAAGTGAGAGGTGGGAGGATACTCCTACCGCAAGTCTAACCTCTCACCCCTCACCCCTCACCACCCACCCCCAGCAACACCCCCAGCAACACCCCTCCCCCCGCACCGTCATCCAGGGCTACGTCTCGCCCGTACGCGAGGACATCGACCTGAAGATACACGCCGAAGGGTCGAACATAGAGTTCGTGCACACCTTTGCCGAGAGTTTCATGCGCGACGTCTCCGGCAGGGCCTACGGCGAGGTAGAGCTCTCCGGTCCGCTGGGCAATATGAACCTCACGGGAAAGCTCACCGCCGACGGCCAGGTGACCATCGACGCGCTGAACACCACCTACCGCCTGGAGCACGACACCGTATACTTCGTACACAACGACATACAGTTCCGCGGCGCCACCATCACCGACCGCGACGGCCACACCGCCACCCTGAACGGAGGCATACACCACCAGTGGCTCTCCGACTTCACCTTCGACCTCGACGTCGAGACGAGCAACACGCTGGTCTACGACTTCCCTGCCTTCGACGACGGCAACATCTGCGGCACCGTGCGCGTCAGCGGCCATGCCGACATGCACGGACGGCCCGGCGAGGTCATCATCAACTGCGACGTCACGCCACAGGCCGGCTCCACCTTCGCCTACAACGCCGCCAACCCCGACGCGGTGAGCCGTCAGGAGTTCATCAAGTGGGGGAGCTCCCTCCCCGCCGCTCCCCGAGGGGAGGGCGTAGCTACACATAGCGCCGATGGCCTGGAGGCTGAGTCTAACCTATCCTCACCCTCGGGAGAGGCCCTTGGCAGCTCACTGTTCATCAACTTCCTCATCAACGCCACGCCCGAGGCCACGCTCAAGGTGCTCATGGACGCCAAGACCAACGACTACATCACGCTCAACGGCGAGGGAACCATCCGCGCCGCGTTCCACGACAAAGGGCCCTTCCACATGTTCGGCACCTACACCGTGAGCCGCGGCACCTACGGCATCACCATCCAGGACATCATCAAGAAGAACTTCACCTTCCAGCCCGAGGGAACCGTCATCTTCGGCGGCGACCCCTTCGAGGCGTCGCTCAACCTACAGGCCGTACACACCGTCAACGGCGTGTCGCTCTCCGACCTGAACTTAGGCAGCTCCTTCGCCAGCAACACCGTCAGGGTGAACTGCCTGATGAACATCACGGGCACGCCGTCGCAGCCCAGGGTGGAGTTCGACCTCGACATGCCTACGGTGAACAGCGAGGAGAACCAGATGATACGCTCGCTCATAGCCAGCGAGCAGGAGATGAACCAGCAGGTGCTCTACCTCCTGGGCATCGGCCGCTTCTACACCCAGGGGGCCAACAACGCCGACGCGCAGCAGTACGGACAGACCACACTCGCCATGCAGTCGTTCCTCTCGGGCACCGTCTCGACACAAATCAACGAGGTGCTCTCGCAGGTCATCAAGAGCAACGACTGGAACTTCGGCGCCAACATCTCCACCGGCGACGAAGGGTGGAACAACGCCGAGTATGAGGGCATGGTCAGCGGACGGCTGCTGAACAACCGGCTGCTCATCAACGGACAGTTCGGCTACCGCGACAACGCCACCACGACGACCCCGTCGTTCATCGGCGACTTCGACCTGCAGTATCTTCTCAACCGCAACGGCAACCTCGCCGTGAAGGTCTACAACCAGACCAACGACCGCTACTTCACCCGCTCGGCCCTCAACACCCAGGGCGTGGGCCTCGTCATGAAGAAAGACTTCGACGGCCTCAGCGAACTGCTGAGAAGGAAAAAAAAGACTAAAAACAACAGGAAATTTGGAGAGTAGCACTATATTTATTACCTTTGTACCACAAATTCTGCACTACTATGGATAAACATAATTTCGTGACCATCGCCGGGCTTACCCGCGAGAAAATCCTTTACATGATAGAGATGGCCCAGGAGTTTGAGCGCCACCCCAACCGCGAGCTGCTCAAGGGCAAGGTTGTGGCGACGCTCTTCTTCGAGCCGAGCACCCGCACGCGCCTCAGCTTTGAGACGGCCGCCAACCGTCTGGGAGCCCGTGTGATCGGCTTCGCCGACCCTAAGGTGACCAGCGGCACCAAGGGCGAGACGCTCAAGGACACCATCCTCATGGTGGCCAACTATGCCGACGTCATCGTGATGCGCCACTTCATAGAGGGCGCCGCCCAGTATGCCTCCGAGATTTCGCCCGTGCCCATCGTCAACGCCGGCGACGGAGCCCACCAGCACCCCTCGCAGTGTATGCTCGACCTCTACAGCATCTACAAGACCCAGGGAACGCTCGACAACCTGAACATCTACATGGTGGGCGACCTGAAGTACGGGCGCACGGTGCACTCCCTGCTCATGGCCATGCGCCACTTCAACCCGACGTTCCACTTCGTGGCCCCCAAGGAGCTGGCCATGCCCAAGGAGTACAAGCTCTACTGCGACGAGCACGCCATCCGCTATCAGGAACACACGGCGTTCAACGAGAAGGTCATCCAGGATGCCGACATCGTCTACATGACGCGCGTACAGAAGGAGCGCTTCTCCGACCTCATGGAGTATGAGCGCGTGAAGAACGTCTACATCATGAACAACGACACGCTGCGGCTGGCCAAGCCCAACATGAAAATCCTGCACCCGCTGCCCCGTGTGAACGAGATTGCCTACGAGGTGGACGACAATCCCCATGCCTACTACATCCAGCAGGCCGCCAACGGTCTCTTCGCCCGCGAGGCCATCTTCGCCGACGTGCTGGGCATCAGCCTCGACGAGGTCAAGGCCGACCCTACTATTCTCGTATAGACCCACCCCCGGCCCCTCCCCCCATAACACAATTCCGGTCTCTCCTGAAAAGGAAAGACCGGAATTATTTATTGGGGGGAATCAGGCAAAGCCCGAATCCTTTACAGGGTCAGCATTTATCCTTGCTTCGTCCTGAGTGCGTTTTTATGCCTCTGCGGGAGCCTCCTCCTGAGCCTCAGCGGCCTCTTCGGCGGTCTCCTCAGCGGGAGCCTCCTCCTTCACGGGAGCGGGAGCAGCCATGGCAGCCTTCTCGGCAGCCAGTTCCTCAGCATTCTCGGCAATGACGGTGACGGGAATCTCGACGGTCACCTCCTTGTGGAAGTGTACGAGGGCAACATACTCGCCCACCTTCTTGATGTCCTTCATCGTGATGATCTTGCGGTCCACGTCCTTGCCCAGCTTCTGCAGCTCCTCGGCCACCATGGCCACGTTCACCGAGCCATAGAGCTGACCTGTGGTGCTCACCTTTGCGGGTATGGTCAGAGCCACTCCCTCGAGGGTCTTTCCGCGCTCCTCAGCGGCAGCCTTCTGTGCAGCCAGCTTGTGAGCCTGCTGACGGAGGTTCTCGGCCAGCACCTTCTTGGCGCTCTCAGATGCGATGACGGCCTTACCCTGGGGGATGAGGTAGTTACGTCCGTAGCCGGACTTCACGTTTACTATATCGTTCTTATATCCCAGACCGATAATATCTTCTTTCAGTATCAATTCCATAAACTTGCGTCCTCCTCTTTAATTATTTCATCAAATCGGTTACGTAGGGCAGCAGTGCAATCTGGCGTGCACGTTTCACGGCCTGGGCCACGCGGCGCTGGTACTTCAGCGAGGTACCGGTGATGCGGCGGGGCAGAATCTTACCCTGCTCGTTGAGGAACTTCTTCAGGAACTCGGGGTCTTTGTAGTCAATGTACTTGATGCCGCTCTTCTTGAAACGGCAATACTTCTTACGCTTGGTGTCGATAGACGGAGCGTTGAGATAGCGAATTTCACTCTGTTCTGCCATGGTTTAAGCCTCCTCTACTTTAGTTTGAAACTTCTTGCGGCGCTTCTCAGCATACTCAGTGGCATACTTGTCGAGCTTCACGGTCTGGAAGCGGATGACCTTCTCGTCGCGGCGGAAGGCGGTCTCCAGCGTCTTGATAACTTCCGGCTCTGCCTTGAACTCCATCAGGAAATAGAATCCCGATGTCTTCTTCTCAATCTGGTAGGCCAGCTTTTTCAGTCCCCAGGCCTCTTCGTTCACAATCTCAGCGCCCTTGTCGGTGAGCACTTTCTTGAACTTAGCGACCGTTTCCTTTGTCTGATCGTCAGACAAAACGGGAGTCAAAATGAAAACGGTTTCGTACTGATTCATACTTCAGTTAAAATGTTTATAAATGTTATTTTTGCAAAATGCGGGTGCAAAGGTACTAAAAAGTTAGGAGTTAAGAGTGAGGAGTTAGGAGTTTTTTGTACCTTTGCAGCGTTTTTAACTTCATTTTATGTTTTTTACACTTAAAAGGACTGGCATCGGCCTCATTCTGCTCGGTATTCTGCTCTTGGCAGCCGAGCACGTCCTGCGTTTCACCATGGTCAACACGCTGCTCCTGCTGCCCCTGCTGCTCATCGTGGCGGGCGTCTGCGCCTACGTGTGGGGGCAGAAGCGGGAGAGCGGCTATTGACCCGACGCTCTCCCCTACCCTTCTTGCAGGGGGCACCCTTTTTACGCATCGTGGATGGGCTTACAATCCGCCGGGTACGTAGACGGTCTGACCATCAAGACACCCTGCAGCACCTCAGCCGTGCTGTTGATGAGACAGGGCCGTTGAGAAGTTGTCTCTGCCCGTAGATTGAGTGGGCGAAGAGCCGGGACAATCTTGAAACCACGTCAGCGTTTGTATAAACGCTGACGTGGTTTGTACAAACGCTGACGTGGTTTGTACAAACGCCGACGTGGTTTGTAAAAACGCAGCCGGTATTTTAATATGTACGGAAACATTATAGTCTAAGGAGTGAAAGAGTGCTTGCAAGTATTTCAAGAAAATAGGACTTTCACACGGCGCACCCCTCCCCCGGCCCCTCCGATGCTCACCAGTACCGCCGCATCATGTTCGCCCTCGAGAGCTGCTACAGCGGATGCTGGGGCGAGGCCCTCGAAGGACAGCCTAACGTGCTCGTCATCACCGCCGCCAACAGCCACGAGACGTCCGATGCCGACATGCACGACCGCACACTGGGCGTATATCTCTCAAACGCCTTCGCACGAAAATTCCGCAAGACCATCACGGAAGAGCCCAGTATCTCCATCTACAACCTGTACAAGCAACTGGCCAAGACTACCGTAGGCTCACACGTCACACTATACAACCAGCAACACTACGGCTCAGTCTATACCGAGGACATGGACGACTACTTCCCCTGAACCCCTCCTTCGTCCTACGAGGGGGACACGATAGACTCTCCCTTGAACCGCAAATCTATAGTAGCCCCCTCGGGGGCAGAAGGGGGGGCCTCCGTCTCTTCTTTGTTAAAAAACAATTAAGATAATAAAAAGATGTGATAGATTTTGCCATGTGTAGCAAATTATTAGTAATTTTACCGCGTGAAATGTCCGCACAGGCGGACATTCCACAATATAGCTATATGTAAGTACCAACCGAATCAGTAACTAAAACAGTTAAATGATGGACTCTCAAGACAACGTCCTCGTGAATGCTTCGCCAGTCGAAGAAGAGGCAAAAGCAACAAACCAGGCAGCCACCGCTCCTGAAGTATCAACCGCCGAGGTAGAAGCCCCCCTTTCGTCCCCCGAGGGGGAGACGACAGACTCTCCCCTGAATGGTAAAACGACAGTAGCTCCCTCGGGAGCAGAAGGGGGAGCCGAGCAACAGCCGAGACGTGTGTACCAGACCAAGAAAGAGGTGCTGGAGCGCGTGAAGGAAATTGCCCACGGCGAGGAGCCACCGCAGAAGGAAGAGGTGGAGCAACTGAAAACCGTCTTCTACAAACTGCACATCGCCGAGCGCGAGGCAAACATGAAGGCGTTTATAGACGCCGGAGGTGACCCCGAGCAGTACCAGGTGCTGCCCGACGAGGACGAAGAGGTGTTCAAGGCCGAGATGAGCATCATCAAGGAGCGCCGGCAGCAGCTGTTCCGCCAGCAGGAAGCCGAGAAGGAGGAAAACCTGAAGCGAAAGCTGGACATCATCGAGAAGATAAAGGCCATGGTCACCACACCCGAGGAGGCCAGCAAGAAATACCAGGAGTTCAAGTCGCTGCAGACGGAGTGGCGCGAGATTAAGGCCGTGCCGGCAGAGAGAGCCAACGACCTGTGGCGCAACTATCAGCACTACGTGGAGCAGTTCTACGACCTGCTGAAGCTGAACAGCGAGGCCCGCGAGCTCGACTTCAAGAAGAACCTCGAGGCAAAGACGCGTCTCTGCGAGGAGGCCGAGAAGCTGGCCGACGAGACCGACATCATCGGCGCCTTCCACAAGCTGCAGCAGCTGCACGCTGAATACCGCGAGATAGGCCCCGTGAGCAACGAGCTGCGCGAGGAGGTGTGGCAGCGCTTCAAGGCCGCTTCGACCGTCATCAACAAGCGTCACCAGCAGCACTTCGAGTCGCTGCGAGAGCGCGAGGAGCAGAACCTGGCCAAGAAGACCGAGCTCTGCGAGAAGGTGGAGGCCATCATTGCCGAGGAGAACAAGACCAGCGCCGACTGGGACCGCCACACGCAGGAAATCATCGCCCTGCAGGCAGAGTGGAAGACCGTGGGATTTGCTCCGCAGAAGATGAACGTGAAAATCTTCGAGCGCTTCCGCACAGCCTGCGACCAGTTCTTCACCAGCAAGGGAGAGCACTTCAAGGCCCTGAAGGACACCTACCGCGAGAACGCCGACAAGAAGCGCGCCCTCATAGAGAAGGCCAAGGCCCTGCAGGACAGCACCGAGTGGCGCTCGACGAGCGACAAGCTCATCGCCCTGCAGAAGGAGTGGAAGACCATCGGCATGGTGCCCAAGAAGCTGGGCGACCAGCTGTGGGAGGAGTTCCTCGGAGCCTGCAACAAGTTCTTCGAGGCACGCAATGCCGCCGGAGCCGGACAGCGCGGAGAGGAGCACGCCAACCTGGAGAAGAAGCGCGACGTGGTGGAACGACTCAAAGCTGCCGCCGAGGAGGGCGGAGAAGGACTCCAGGAGAAGGTGCAGAAGCTCGTCGAGGAGTATAACAGCATAGGCCACGTGCCCTTCAAGGAGAAAGACAAGCTCTACGAGGAATACCACGCCGTGCTCGACAAGCTCTACAAGGAGCTGAACATCAGCGTCGCCAAGCGCCGCCTCTCGAAGTTCAAGGACAACCTCAAGCAGGTGGCAGAGCGCGGCGAGGGAGCCCTCGACAGCGAGCGCGCAAGGCTCATGCGCCAGTACGAGCAGATGAAGCAGGACATACAGACCTACGAGAACAACCTCGGATTCCTCAGCGTCAGCTCGAAGAAGGGCAACTCGCTCATAGACGAGATGAACCGCAAGGTGGAGAAGCTCAAGGACGACCTGAAGCTCGTCAAGGAGAAAATCAAGGCCATCGACGCCGAAAGCAAGACGCAGCCTCAGAAGCCACAGGCCGAAACCGAACAGCAGGAACAGGCCTAAAAGGAAAAGACAGAAACGGTCAAGCGGGATTCCCTACAGCGTGTAGGAAATCCCGCTTGTCTGTTATCGCATAACGCCCCAACAACCCAGCCCCAGCCCTTCCCCAGGGGAGGGGCTGGGTTGTTGTTTTTTGGGGGTGCAGGTTGTTGGTTATTTGGGACGCTTTACGGCACGGGGTCGTAGCCGGAGCCGCCCCAGGGGTTGCAGCGCAGGATGCGCCAGATGGCAAGTCCGAGCCCGCGTATGGGGCCGTGCTTCATGATGGCCTCGCGCGCATACTGCGAACAGGTGGGGGTGAAACGGCATGAGGCGGGGGTGAAAGGACTGATACACCGCTGATAGAAAAGTATCGGCAGGAGCAACAGCCACTTCAGCAAAAGGACTATAGGATTTAAGAGTTTCTTAATCATTGGCATGAGGGAGGCCCCCCTACGGCCCCCGAGGGGGCTTCTATGGTTTTTGCAATTATGATTATCCGCATGAACCCGTATAAGACGCTGAAAGCGTCGACGCTCAATAACCGGGAGGTGCGAAGCACCCCCGGAGAAGAAATGTGTACCGAA
>CAMPCG010000021.1 GCA_946644025.1 uncultured Prevotellaceae bacterium
GTCTGCTCCATGCGCTGCAGGCCGGCCATGTCGTACATCTCCAGGGTGGGATAGACGTTGCGGGCGTTCTTCCAGGCGGCGTAGGTCATGCCGCCTCGGGCCAGCACCGACGACATGGTGATGGGGTAGTAGTAGAGGCTGTCGCTGCGCGTGGCGCTGCCGCTGTGGTAGCGGCTCCAGCGCTCCAGCTCCCACCAGTCGGTGTGGCTCCAGCGAACGCCCTGGTCCTCGTCGGTGGGCAGCAGGATGTTGTTCACACCGCTGATACGCTGGCTCTCCACGCCGCAGTAGACGAAGGGGTAGCGGGCGGCGGTGGGGTCCTCGCCGGTGATGTTGGTGGCGGTGGTGAACGAGCCGGCCACGTTGTTCAGGTCGTTGGCGGTGTTCTTCCAGAAGGCCGACGAGCTGGCGCGCAGGTTGGTGGCGAACCACAGGCCGCCGGCCGTCGTCGAGGCGTAGTTGCCCACGACGGTCGTGGTGTAGATGTGGGCGAAGGTGGTGTTGTCGGTGGTGATGCTCGAGCCGTCCTCAGCGGTGGGCTCTTCTACGTAGATGCCACCGCCGGTCTGCGCGGTGTTGTTCTTCACGATGGTGCCGCTGACGAGGGCGCAAGGCTCCAGGTAGAGGCCGCCGCCCGTGTCGGCCGCCTCGTTGTTCTCCACGATGCAGTTGCGTATGTGGGCATAGCCGGTGACGAGGGCGCCGGCGCCGCGGCGGCTCGACTCGTCGTTACCGCTGGCGTGGCCGTCCTGAATGAAGAGGCCGTCGAGCACGGCGCGGTTCTTCTCGCGGCCATTGGTATCGTCGGCATAGTCGTGGAGCTGGCCGGTGAGCTGATTCTCGTCCTCACCATACACGATAAGCTTCTCCTTGGTGGTGAAGAGGTTCTCGGTGAAGGTGACAACGCGGAAGACGTTACCCGCCGTTCCCGTCTCCTCGTTGATGACCACGCCGCTCAGTCGGGTGGGATAGGCCAGCACGTCGCGCGACTGGTCGCTGAAGGCGGGCCACGTCTCGTCGCTGATGACGTTGCCGTCGGCATCGCGCTTCTGCACCTCCTTCTCGGTGTAGCCGCCCCAGAGCTGCACGCCACGGGGCACGATGAAGGAGTATTCGAGCAGGTTCACCTCCTGCTCGGGGTTGGTGACGGTGGTTCGCGTCGGGGCGTAGGCGAAGCCGGTCTTCACGTCGGTGTAGTCGCCGGCCAGCTTCACGATGACGGTGCGGTCCTTCAGCCCGGCGAGGCGCTCCTGCAGCGTGGCGGCGTCGAGCGACTCACCGTTCTTGACAGCAGCGAGGTTCAGTTCCGAAGTGAGCAGCTCCTCGGTGAAGTTGGTCCAGTTGTACTTGTAGTCGGGATTGTCGGCGGGGTCGAAGGCCGTCGCGTCGGTGTTGCCGTAGTAGCTGGCGGCATACTTCCAGCGGCCGGCGGCGTCGAGCACCTTCTGCAGCTTCACGGCGCAGGCGGCATCCTCGGGCGTGCTGGCCGTAGCCAGGCCGCCGCCACCGTTCTGCGAGACGTAGAAGATGGCCTTCCCCTCCTCGCTCAGGTCCGGCTCAATGTCCTTCGTGCCGTCGTACTCGTAGGCACCAATATCTATCTCGCAGTCCTGAACACGGTCGGCATACGCCACGTCGTTGTCAGGAAGGACGGCAGCCGCTACGCTCTGGTAAAGGAAACTGCTGTTGATTTGAGTCTCATTTCTTCCCTTATGACGAAGGGCGGTGAACAGATTGCCGGTGAAGTCCTCTGTACCCATGTTCACGCAGATGGCTTTCTCGCCTGACAAACGGAAGTCATTATGAAGGCTGGCAGTTCCTATCCCAAGCAGGTCGGCGTCGAAGGGAGAGTTCTCGGCAGTGGCGGGAACGCCATTGAGGAACGTGTTGCCGACGCCGTAATTGCCAGTATTACTTTCACTCCAATTGTTGACATTCTTCAAAGTAGCATTGTATGGCTGTGCTATCTCCGATTGAATATAACAGTGAATAAAAGGATTGACATTATTTACATTTGTATTGCGATCGCGTATAGCAATGCCATTATTGCCATAAATAATGGTGTTGGCAATAAACAGATTGGGATTGGAAGCCGTTGCCAGAGAAATGGCTCCTCCCATGTAATTGTTGTTTTCTTTAAGCTGGCATGTGTTATAGACTATGGTGTTGTTGTAGAATCGTCCCACGCAGAAGCCCACGCCGCCTGCCGAGCCATTGCTGTAGTTTTTGGCGAAGAGCGAGTTGAAGCAGGTGCCCTCGTACATGAACATACCTCCGGCGAAGATTTGGTTCTGACTATAGCTGGCTGTGTTGCGCATGGCGGCCGTGTTGTCGAGCACGAAGCATCCCTCTACCGACGAGTTGGAGCCGTCGCAGAAGATACCGCAGCCTTTCACTCGCCCACAGTAGGTCATATTGTTGACGATGATGCAGTTTTTCAGTCGTGCTCCCTCGTACATGTTCACGCCGGCTCCACCTCCATGCGCCATAATTTCGTCGCTGAGGAAACCGTGACGGATGGTGAAGCCATCCCACACCACGTCGCTGTATTCTACATAGTGCGAATCTTTTTCCTTTGTTCGGGTGGTTGAGGTGCGGCTGTTTTTCTTCACACGGTCGGTATGGCACAAATCATCGCCAAACTTGTTGTCTTTTACTAATGGGTCGCCCACTCTGCCGCCGCCATAGGTGGGCACGGTGACGTCGGGCATGGTCAACACACGCTTGCGCAGGGTGGTGCGGTGGTTCTGGGGGGTGTAGTTTGTTTTAGTAGATAAAGAGGGTGATGATGTACTGGTTACAGTCCTGTTAGTATCAGAATTATCTAACACGTATGAGGGTTCCTCAAACATATTTATAATATGCAGATTCGCCATCAGCACTTCCCTCCTGTTGGGATTATTGTTCAATGCAGGTAAGTTTCCTGTTTGTGGGTCGGTAGCTTTTGTACCAGGGGCAGCCATTATCCTTACTGTAAAGTCACCAGCAGTCTCCTGCACAGCGTCGAACGTATATCGTTTCAATTTATAGGGGGTTGATCGATTGGCGCAATAAATTGTTTGCGATACACAGGTGTCGCCGCTGGAATTGATAACATAGAATGTAATACCCGTATTTTCGTCGCCTATGTCGTGACCTCCTCCTGTAGCCCTATAAAATGCAGCCAAATCAGCTTGAATCTTATAATGTCCGGCAGGAACATTCTTCATGGTTTGCCATACGCTCATTCCAATCATGCCACCACTCAATTCCATACCTCGCGGCACAACACCAATTACATCTCCATTGTCATCGACAACATCTCTGTTTCCATCAAACCTAAAACTATTATAATCTACGTTGTTGGGCCTATTTGCATAGATTAGCTCCCAACTATTATTACCTCCGCCTTGATCACCAAAATATTGATATACGTACTTCTCTCCACTGGACCATGTCACACCACCTACGGTTTCGCCACCATTAGGAGCGGTTTTATCCGTCTTATGCCGTTGAGCAAAAACATTTGTGTTGGGTGCAGCATAGAGCATATCGGGATAGCGCATGTATGTGGTGGTTTGCTCTTCATGATCTGCCCATCTATAATAATTTAAGATGGAAACGTCTTCATCAATTGTTGTTTGGCTGTCTTCAACTATGGTTTCAGAAAGGTCATCGTCCCAGTATTTGACGGCCTCGGAGTTCAGTGTCTCGTTGTCCTGCTTCGGGTCTGTGTCTGATATTTGCAGTATGGTCTCGTAGTCCTCTGGCTCAAGGTTCTGTGCTGGCAACGACTTTGGAATGTTCGTTACGGCCGACATCAGCGCCTGTCGCTCGGTGATGCCGGGTGCAGCACCGTTGTTGACGGGGAAGCTGCCGAGGACAGTGGTATTGTCGCGCATGACGAAGCCCTTGTAGTCGGTGTATTTGCCGTTGGATACCCACACCTGCACCGAGTCCACGCCCTCTATGCGCTCGTTGCTCTCCTCGGGCAGGGCGTTGTAGGCTGCTGCCCGCTCCACGGCGTATTGCAACCCGCCCACATAACGCTCGTCGCGGTTGTTGTTGATCCAGCCGTTGGCGTTGCAGGCAGCAATGAAAGCAGCCAGATTAGCATAGTCGGCAGCGTCGTTCCAACCGGTTCCTTCGTGGTATGGGTTGGCGCGCCAGAAGGAGCGCGAGGCTCCCGAAATCTCGCCGTAGGGGAAGCGGGGGTCGTAGGCGTAGCCGGCGGTGAAGCCGCTAACGGTGCTTCCCTGCGAATTGATGGTGGATTCTGTTGTGACAGTGGGCGTTGAGCCGTCTTGCAGCGTCTCCGTCTCGCCGTCGCGTTCGCCGCCGCTGTAGACGTTTGTCTCCGTAATCCACGTCTTGGTAACGGTGGTGGTGCTGGTTCCCCCCGTCTTCTTGTCGGTGAACCATACACGTCCGAACCCGCCGCAGTATTTCTCGTCGGTGGTGAGCACGGGGTTGCCGTTGGCATCGAGGATGCGGTCGCAGGTGGGCTCGGCGTCGACGTAGTCGCCCGTGGCCAGTTCGGGTCCTGCGATGTTGTCGAGGCGATAGACGGTGTTTCCGGCTATGGCGTTGCTCCATGACGAGCCGTCGCGCCGTCCTGCGCCGTCGGGTGTGACGTAGATGACCGTCCCTGCCTCTGGCAGCTTCACGTCCTCCACGGCTCCGGCGTCGGGTGCGCCGCCGTAGCTGCGGTCTTTCCATGCGGCGTCGTAGCTCATGGCGAGGGAGTTGACGCGGTAGGTGTCTTCACCCTGCGGCGAGAGCCAGTCGGTGGTGCCGGTGTCGGGGTTGGCGCCGTTGACGATGGGGTTCATGTTGAGGGGCTCGTAGCTGACGACGCCGCCATAGAGGGGCTTGTCGGTGTCCTCACTGTGACCCACGTTGCGGCTGGGGTTGGTGAAGTAGGGGTAGCTGAGGGTCTTGAGATAGGCAGGACTGGTGCCTTCGACATAGTTAGGGTTGGGCTGGCGGTCCTGCTTCTTAGAGCGGGTGAGGATGTTGAAGCACTTCAGGTCGGCGGGCATCCCGTTGGGCTTTGCGGCGTCCCAGTCGAGGTAGATGTAGTTGCCGATGATGGAGGGCGACCAGGCGCAGCTGACGGGGTTTTGGATGTCGGTGCGGTCGGGGATAATCTGCAGACCGTTGGAGAAGAGAATGCTGTTGTATATCTCTATCTGGTAGCGGTCGGGGTAGTCGGGGCAGTTGCCGGTGGCGTTGGGGCTGTACTCGTAGCCGCTGTAGTTGGGCGACTCGGTGGCCTTCAGGGCGTAGCCGCAGTTGTTGACGATGTCGCAGTTGCGCAGCCACAGGTGGGCGTTGCCGCGAGCGCGGACCACGGCGCCGTCGGTCTGGTGGGTCTCGAAGTAGTGGTTGTCGCCCTGCATGTCGCCGGCGGTGGAGTTACGAATGACGCAGTTCACAATGGTGAGCTCGGCGCGTGTGAGCGTGCCGTCGGCCTTGGGGTTGTTGCCGTTGACGTAGACGGCGGCACCCTCGGGGGCGGAGCAGTTGGAGAAGACACAGTTACGGATGAGGTTGCCCTTCATGTCGATGCGCTCCGCCTGGGGCCGTGAGGTGTTATTGATGATGAGGCCGCCGCCGTAGCGCACGTCCTCGGTGGAGTAGGTGTGCGTGGTGCCGAGGTTGGCGTTGCCGGAGTAGAGGCGGAATCCGTCGATGATGACGTTGTGCTGGTTGATGATGGCGAAGACGTGGGCGCCGTTGTTCATGTAGGTGCTGTTGAGCACGTTGGCGCTGACGCGGGTGGCCGTCTGGCGCTGGTTGCGTCCGGAGGTGTCAGTGTTGGCGTTGGTGGTGGGGAAGGAGCCGTAGAGGCGCATGTTGCTCACGGGGCGCAGGGCGGCGGTGCGCGCCTGGGTGCCGAGGTAGCTGCCGGTGCCGGCGGTGTTGATGGAGCCTTCCTTAACGAGAATCTGCACGTGCTGGTAGTGCGTGCCGTCGAAGTCGTAGTAGGTGGAGGCCTCGTCGCCGCCCTCTACGAGGTGCTGCTTGAAGTAGACGATGGCGTCGGGCACGTTGCTGGCGGGTTTAGCCCACGACATGCCCACCTCGTTGCCTTCCGCGTTGTCGTCCCATCCGGTGCTCTCCTCTCCGTTCTGCTGTCCCACGACCTTTCGCTGGGGGTCGACGAAGATGGTGGGTATGAGGTCGCTCTCACCGCTCTCCAAGGAAGCTACGAGTGCGTGCTGGAAGTCGCGGGTGGTGTGGGCCAGTGCGCCGCAGGAGCTGATGGCCTCGAAGTGTCGGCCCACGGCGTCGACGTCGGTGTGGGCATGGAGCACGCTGCTGCTCACGCCCTGGATGGCGTCGGTCACCTGGACGGACTTCAGGCGCAGGGCCGAGGTGGAGAGGGGATGCCAGTTGTAGACGCGCTGGTAGGGCTGGCCGGGCGCGGTGGCGGTGGGATCGATGACGCCGTCGTCGCCATACTGTATGCCGGCGGCGCTCTCGCTGGCGCCCCACTGCAAGGTGGGCTGGCGGAAGACGGGGAAGTTGCCGGTGGAGCTGCCCGGCTCGGGGGTGTTGACCGAGGCGAGGGAGACGACGGCCTGCTTCGTGGCCGACGACCAGTCGGTGATGTCGTGCTGGGCGAAGGCGCTGTGGTAGACGGAGATGACGTCGGTGGCCTTGGCATTGCCCTCCTTGAAGGAGGCAAACTGCACGTTGTTGTTCACGGGCGAGCTGTTGCCCCATGCCACGGTGTTGTAGATGGTGCCTCGGGTGCGGACGTAGATGCCTCCGGTACGTCCGTGGCGACGGCCGTAGTAGACGACGTCGGGACCTATGCAGGCGTTGTTGACCACGGTACAGTGGTTGAGCGTGCCGCCTTGGTCGAGGTAGGCTCCGCCGGCCTCGGCGGCAGCGGTGCAGTTGGCAATGACGGTGGCCACACAGAAGGGGCTGTACTGCGAGGCCGCTGCGGTGAGGGTGGCATCCTGGCTGAGGGCCGACGCCTCGGGGTAGTCGTAGGCATCGCCATTGGCGCGGCAGATGGCCACGCCGGCACCGATACGCGCTGCGCTCTGCAGGATGTAGCTGTGCTGCACACTGCCGTCGTAGTCTATACAGACGGCTCCGCCGTAGCCCTGCACCACGCCCACGCCGGCAGACTGGCAGGTGTGGACGTAGCAGCGCTCGACGGTGCCGCCGCCGTCGAGATAGACACCGCCGCCACGCTGGGAGGCGGAGCAGCGCTCGACGATACAGTTGCGCAGCAGGGCGTTGCGTACCATGTAGACGCCGCCGCCGAAGCCGGTGTGGTCGTGGCCGCTGGTGACGGTGCTGCTGGCGTTGCCCTCGCAGATGGTGAAGCCGTCGACGCAGGCCTCACGGGCCAGACCCTTGTAGTGGCCGGGATGGGAGGCGTCGTCGATGGTGCCGTTGGTGCCAAACCATACGACGTGGTAGCTATTCAGCGGGAAGGAGGTGGTGTAGCGCCCGCGGGAGGTGTCGTAGGTGAAGGTGGAGGAGATGACGGAGTGGTTGCCCGAGAGGATGGTCTTGTACTTCAGGTTCCAGCGGCGCACGGCGTGCTCGATGTCGTCCTGCTCGATGAGCTGCTCGTCGGCACCGAGGGTGCGGTCGTTGGTCATGATGCGCTTATAGGGCAGGGTTTCAACCCCGTTGCCGTCGTCGGGGGCCTCGTCGCCCTTGAATCCGCCAAAGACGTAGATGCGCTCGTAGATACGGAAGGAGGTGTTGAAGGATGAGCCGTCGGAGTCGTCGGTGGCGCGGCGGGTAGGCACGTATTTCTGGCCCTCGCCCTCGGCTCCGGCCACGAAGACGTAGCCCACGGCGTCGGCATGCTGGCGTATCTCCTCGTAGAGGTCGTCGATGGCGTTCTGCAGGTTGCTCTTGGCCGTCTCCCACGACAGGCCGTCGTTGGCGTAGGCGCCCTCGGCACCATTGACGTAGCGGACGCGATAGTCGGTGGCGGCCTGGGCGGCGGTGGCCCATGCCACAAGGGCTGTCAGTGTCAGTATGATTAGTCTGTGTAGCTTCATTTCTCTATGTTGGTGTGCTGTCGCTTTTGGTAATCTCTCTAATAATTGGCCTTTTCCTCCTGCCAGTCGTCGATGGCCAGCAGCGTGGCCATGCCCTCGCGCACCTCACGGTTGGGGAAGTCGAGCAGATAGGAGTTGAACTCCCTGTCGACGGCCTTGATGGTGAGGTAGCCGCTCTGGAACAGGATGAACAGGGGCGCCTCGCGGTCGGCCTTGTAGTCGAGGAACTCCAGCTCGCTGTGGTACTCCTTGGTGAAGTGCATGAAGTCTTCATGGCACCGCGCAAGCA
Source organism: uncultured Prevotellaceae bacterium (assembly GCA_946644025.1). Next base: position 8,311 of record CAMPCG010000021.1, read on the forward strand.
GACGGACGACGTAGGAAGGCGTGCCCGACTTGAACCAGTAGCTCCTGATATCGTTGTTAGCGAAGGTGTTGATGATGCTGAAAGGGTTGTAGACGTCGACCAGCTTGCGGCTGAAGTGGTAGCCGTCGTACATGTCTTTCAGCCGGGCCATGGTCTGTTCGGTGCTGAGACCCTTTTCGTCGGCCAGCTCCTGGATGGAGGCTGCGAAGGTGGTGCGAAGTTCCTGCTCGGTGATGCCCAGCAGGGTATCGAAGCGGTTGCTGAAAGTGATGTCGTCGGGCTGGTTGAAGCCGCTGAACATGCTGACCTGCGAGAACTTGGTAATGCCGGTGAGCAGGACGAAGCGCAGGTGCTCGTCGGTGGCCTTGAAGACGGAGAAGAACACCTTGAGCAGGTTGCGGTTGCGGTTGAGCAAGGTGTCGTCGTCGTCGTTACCGGTCTCGAGGAGATCGAGCAGCGGCTTGTCGTATTCGTCGATAAGCACCACCACACGCTGCCCTTTCAGCCGGTGTAGCTCGGCAATGAGGTGGCGGAATCGCAACATGATGTCGTCGGACGGAATGTTGGTGCCGGGCTGTGTTTGTGGCGCCACGCCATACGCCCTCTCCGCTTGTTCTATAGCGGTGGCAAGGTAGTCGTAGAGTGCGTTGGGGCGGTTATTGTCGATGCCGTTGAAATCGAACAACAACACGGGATATTGCTGCCACTCGGTCTCGAGCTGCTCCATGCGCAGACCCTGGAAGAGGTCGCGGCGGCCCTGGAAGTAGGCCTTGAGGGTGCTGACGAGCAGGCTCTTGCCGAAGCGCCGGGGCCGACAGAGGAAGCATACGTGGCCCTGGGCAAGACGGTACACCTGGTCCGTCTTGTCCACGTAGACGAAGCCGCCTTGGCGCATCGTCTCGAAGCTCTGTATGCCTATGGGATATTTCATTGTCATTTATTCCACGTTAATGGTCGTTCCGGGGGAACCCGTGGTGGGTATGTCGGTGGTGAAGTTCACCTGTCCGCGCAGCCAGGGCACGAAGACCTCCATGTCTGGGTGCTGGGTCTTCTGGGCGGCGAGGTTGTTGCGGTAGGTGACGGTGTAGCCGTAGTCGGCGGTGTGCTGGTTGTTGGTGCGGAAACGCACGTTGAGGTCCATCTTTCCCTCGCCATTGGCATGGCCGGCGGGGTACTGCCAGGGTATGACGTAGAAGGCATGACGGCCCAGCCACTGCGTGCCAGGGTCGGTGTCGATGTAGCTGTCGTAATGGGTGGCGTCGTCGGCAGTGGTCCACTCGTTCTCCGTGGGGCGGAAGAGATAGCACGAGAGCTGCTTCAGCCCCGTGACGGCGACCTGGGTGACGCGGTTGGCGGGCTGCACGTCGGCGGCGACGTTCCAGATGACGTCGGCCTTGGCCGCCACGTGGTAGAGCATGAGGTCTACGCGCGGCACCTTGCTGGCGAAGTTCTCGATGATGCCGTAGTACTGTGTGCCGGTGCCGAGGTAGTTGTAGGGGGTGCTGTAGAGGTCGCCGAGATGCTTCTGCAGGTCGGTAGAGACGTCGAAGGTGAGGTTCTTTACCTCCTCTTCGGTGTCGGGTTCGTCGTTGCTGACGGTGACGGGGGAGTAGGACACGGCAGCGTAGACACGGCCGTTGGAGCGGGTCTCGGGGATGGAGATGGAGAGGTTGCCGGTGTAGCGCCACACCTCGTCGTCCTCGGCCTTGAGGCTTCCGCTGTAGGTCTCCTTCACCCAGTTCTCGGGCGTGAGCTGGTAGTGGTGCGACTCGACGTGGTCGGTGCCGCTGTTGTCGAGACTCTGGTTGTATATGAGGTAGAGGTAGACGTGGAGGGGCAGCGTGAGGCTGGTGGACAGGCCCGGGTCGCCAGGGGCGCGGGTGAGGGCCTCATTAGCCGGTATGGTGATACTGATAGGCATGTCGATGCGCCCTGACTCCGGGGCTGCGTCGTCGAGGCTGTCGCTGCCGTCGCAGGCCACAAACAGTAGGGCCAACGCGCACGCGCGCATATATATATATAATGTGTCAAATCTCATACTCTCCTCCTTTCCTCCAGTTGAGACTGGTGCTCACGCCTACCTCGGTGGTGACGGGTTGGAAACTGCCGTCGTCCTGCATACGCACCTTGATAATCTTCAGGCAGGCGGCCTTGAGGGGCTGGTAGACGTTGATAACGTTGTGGGTCGTGCTGCCGTCGGGCATGTCGACGTCGGCTATGACGGTCCAGATGGTGGCATCGTCGGCAGCGCGCGTGGCAAAGTCGCGCGAGGGGAAGGCCACGGCGCAGTAACAGGCCTGGTGGCCGGTGGGGGCCTGCACCTCGGGGGCGGAGGCCACTATGCGGTTCTCGTAAGAGTAAGTGCTGTCGTTGACGAGGAAGCGGTCGGCGAGTCCGCTGACTGCTACGGTGATGGCCTTTGGCGAGACGCCCGTGGTGTCGACGACGAGGGCGGCAGAGCAGTTGGCCATATAGAGATAAGCGTGGTAGGAGTGCAGGCCCTGGCCGCTGAGGTCCATGGGCAGACGGGCGGTGAAGAGGCCCGTGGCGTGGGGCGGCTGCGGCGCGGTGGCGGTAGCAGCCGTGACAAGGGCGGCGGTGGTGCCGTCGGTGGGGTTGTCGATGGTCACCTGGGCGTTGCCCTCGGTGTTGGCCAGGGCCAGGTTCTGGTAGCGGTGCAGCGGCAGGTAGATGTTGTAGGTGGCCTGCGTGGCATCGACGATGTGCTGCTCGTGGTGGAGCAGCGGCAGTGCCGTGACGTCGTCGGCATTGTAGAAGGTAAGGTCGAGGTCGTGGGCGCGCTCGTTGAAGATGGGGCTGAGGCGGGTGCGCAGAGCCTGCTGCACGGGGGCGTCGGCAGGTTCGCCAAGCTCGGTGGCGAGCTCGGTCTCCATGTTCGTAATCAGCCGCATCTCGTAGGTCACGGTGGCTTCAATGCCGCAATCGCTCAGATCGTCGTCAATGCTGTCGCACGATGTCTGCGCGATGACGCCAAAGAGCGTGGCGGCGGCCAAGCCGAGGTGCTTCACTGTGTCGAGCCTGTGGGTCATAGTTTCGGTTCTCTGTTGATAATTGGGTTTAAGGGGAAAAGAGGGGAGGGAGGCCCCTGTGTGTCGCCCTCCCCTCTGGGTGTGTGTCGCGCTAAGTGCGCTGATGGTTTACTGGAAGTTCTGCTCGAAGGTGATACCCTTACGCCAGTGCAGGTCGACGCTCAGACCAAACTCCAGCTTCGGGCTGCGCAGGTCGGGCACTACGTTGTAGGCCTTCGACAGAGCCGTCTCGTTGATAGTCAGCTTGGCAGTGGTGACGTAGTCCTGCTTGAACACCTGGTTGATGAACTTCTCGGGCGTGGTGGTGCCCCAGGGTGTCTCGGGGTCCTGCTCCTTGTAGGTAGTGTTGGTAGTGGGGTCGAGCTCAGCCACGAGGTAGAACTTCGTGCCGGCGGGGATGATGTTGTGGTCGATGCCGTAGAAGTCGTTACCGGTGTTCTCGAACTCCAGCGCAACCTTAACCTTGACATCAGCTGCGGTCTCCAGAGCCAGCGTGTAGTTGTCGCCAGCGTAGGCAGCCTGCTGCTTGGCATAGATGTCGTTACCCATCACATTGTCCCAGATGGTGAACTCGTCGGTGCCGGTGGGAGTGAAGTCCCAAGCCACGTTCTTCTGTCCGCCGATGAGCACGCCGGTGAGCTTATAACCATTGCCGGGTACGGTGACAGGCTGCGGGATGGGGTTGTTGTGGTCGTCGAGGAGGTCACGGCTGCCGCTGTCGGTAATGGTGGCAGAGGGCTTCACGCGAACCTGAACATCAAGACGACCCACGGCATACTGCACCTGGTCCTTCATGATGACTGAGCGAGTAGCGGCGGTGACGGCTCCCTCGGCGTAGGCACCATTGGTCTTCACCTCAGCCCAAGTGGGGTACTCGTTGTTCAGTGTGGAGAGATACTCAGCATCCTTCACCATGGCTGGCGTGTTGATGGTGTAGTAGAGGCGAGCGGGATAGACGTACTTGTTGAAGTCGGGCACCGAGAGACCATCGACGGACGGTTTGACATACTCGAACTTGTCGGTGACGAACTGCACGGCAGCCGAGCCGTCGGGCAGGCCGAGCACAGTGTCGTCAGAGGGGAACTTCGGGTCGTTCTTCCACGTGAGGGTGAAGCCCACAGTGGCATTTCCACTGACGGTGAACAAAGCCTCGATAGCATCGATGATGGGCTGCGTATAGGTAGCAGTGATGAGGGTCTCAAGGTTCTTCACGGCGGTGTAGACCTTTGTCATCAGGGCTTTCTGGCTGAGCGACGAGCCAGCGTAGGGCTTGTAGTCGGGCGTGGAAGCACCAGCAGCACTGATGTCGTTGCGCAGCGTCTTCTGCAGAGCCGTCAGCTCAGTGGCAGCGGTGGTGCCAGCACCGGCAGCGCTAATCTGTGCGGTGATGGCGGCATCGACATCGTTGAGGGGCTTGATGGAGGCGATGGCAGCATCCATAGCCTTCACCTCAGTCAGGGTCTTCTCCTTCTGGATGGGCACGAGGTCGAAGTGAATGTTTTCGACGACAGAGCTGGTGAGCAGGGGCTCGGGATCCCAGTCAGCCGTTCCGTGGAACTCAGCCATGGGCATCTTCAGGTAGGAAGCCCTGAGCTTGCCGTTGCCGGGTGTCTGCGAGGCAGCATAGAAGAGGAAGTTCCTCACGCCGACAGAGAAGGCCACGTCGGAGTAAATCTTGCCCTTTGCGTCAAGCACCTTGGGGTCGAAGGCGGTGAAGTCGGGCAGCTTGATGTAGCTCTCGCTGGTGACGGTGGTTCCCGTAATGGCAGCCTTGGCGGGGAAGAGGTAGATGTCGGTCATACCGTTGAAGAGCTCATCCTGCTGCACGGGGTCGGCCTGCATACGGGTGGGCGACTTCACATCACCGACGGAGATGGTGAAGGAGGTCTTCACGGCCTCGCCGTCGAACGTCGGGTTCACATTGGCCAGGTCGTCGTCGGACGAGCAGGCGGTGAACACAGCACCGGTGAGCGCAGCGGCGCCCAGCAGTGCAAACTGATAAAACTTTTTCATTGTTGTAAATTAGTTTGGTTGGTGAATAAAAAAAATGAACTGTTCTCTCGATTGTTTGTTTTGTTTATAATTTGAGTTGGTTTAGGGGTTACTACCTATTTCTACTGTTCCCATCTGTATGCCCGTCTGCCACTCCAGGTTGACGTATAGTCCGAGGTCGAGCTTGGGCAGCCGCAGGTCGGGCACGAGGTTGTAGGCGTTCTTGAGGTTCTGTATGGTGAGGTGGGCCTTTGTGACGTGGTCTTGTTTGAAGACGTGGTTGATGAGCTGCTCGGGCGTGGCGGTGCCCCAGGGCGTCTCGGGGTCCTGCTCCTTGTAGTTGGGGTCGGCCTCGGCGTTATTGACGGCGGGGTCGAGCTTGGCGATGAGGTAGAACTTGCATCCCTTGCTGATGAGGTCGCCCTCGTGGCCGTAGAAGTCGTGGCCCGAGTTGTTGACGAACTCCACGACGATGTTCAGTGCCTCGCCCGGTTCGCTCTCCATGACGAGCGTGCGGCTGGGCGTCATGGTGTCGAAGTTGTTGGTGGCCGATGCCTTGAACGCCGTGGGCACGATGTTGTCGTAGAGGGTGTAGCTCTCGCCGCCGCCGGGCGTGAAGTCGAAGGCGGCGTGGCGCTGCGTGCCCGCGAGGACGGCGGTGATGGGGAATCCGCCGTCGTTGTACCTCACGTCGGCTCCCTGCTGGTCCTCGAGTGTTGCGCTGGCGCACTTCACCTTTACCTCGAGGCAGGCCACGGCATACTGCACCTGCTGCTTCATGATGACCGACTTCGAGTTGGCGCCCACGCCCTGGTCCTGGTAGAGGCCGCGTATCTCGTCCCACGTCTTGTCGGCGGTGTAGTTGTCGCGCTGCTCCGAGCTGCTGGTCATGACGGGAGTGTTGGCGAAGTACCACAGTGCCGGTGGGTAGACGAAGAAGGCCATGTCGGTGATGTTGAGCGTGGGGGTGTAGAACATGGCGTCGTTGAAGGTCTTCACCACATAGAACTTCTTGTCGGTGGTGTTCCATGCCAGCGCTGCGGCGCCGTCGGGCAGTCCCATGTTGGCGGGGAAGTAGTCGGTGGTGGTGATGTCGCCAAGCAGCGAGGCATTGAAGATGAGGTTGCCCGAGGCGTCGACGCCGGTGACGTACTTCTTCGACGTGTTGCCGTCGGCGTATGCGTTGAGGATGGCGCTCTCGACGTAGCCCTTCAGCTCAGTGTTCTCCCGGCACGAGGTGTAGAGCTCCTGCACCACGGCCTGCATGTTGCGTGTGGAGCCGGCGATGGGCTTGATGCCGGTGGGGGTGTTGCCGGTGAAGGAGTTGTAGAGGTCGAGCACCACCGGCGTCGGAGTCTGGCTCCATGCCTGGTTGCTGCCATTCCTGCTGTTGGCTATCTGCGTGAGATAGTCGGCGATGTGGAGTGCGTAGCCCTTGTCGTCGAGCTTCGCCTCGGGGTTGATTTGGCTGAGCTGGAAGGTGTTGCGGGCGGGGGTATCGTCGATGGCCGTCGGTGTGAGCACGCCGTAGCGGTGCTTCTCGGCGTCGGTCTGCGGGTTGGCAATGGCCTTGCCGTAGAAGAGGAAGGCGTTGGTGCCGTTGGGCACGTCGACGTCCTCGTAGAGTGCCGACTGGCTGCCGGTGAGCAGGTACTCGCTGCCGGCGGGTATGTAGTTGGCCTGCTGGTCATACTCCACGGGCTTCACCATGCGCTCCAGGGTGAGGTCGGGGCCCAGGGGGGTGTCGGTCTGCTTGACGGGCCAGGCGGAGAAGGGCTTCACCACGATGCTCTCCATGCCGCGGAAGGCACTGAGCGTCTGGCCCCACTGCAGCTCGTCGTCGCCCATACGGGTGTCGTGACCGCTGGTGGCCACGGAGATGTTGAACTGTGTCTTCACCATGCCGTCCTGGCGCACGAAGGACTGCGGCAACTCCTCGTCGGAGGTGCAGGCGCTGAAGCAGAGGGTGGTCAGCAGGGCGGTGGTGATGTGTTTCCAGTTCACAGCGTTCGTTTTTATTTTTCTTGTTGAATCCACTTTAAGTCCAAGACATACGCAAACGACGGCGCAGCCGCTCCCCTCCCTTGTAGGGGAGGGGCAGGGGTGGGGTCAGTATATATTTAGCTGGCAGGAAGTTAGAGACCCCACCCCTACCCCTCCCCTTGAGGGGAGGGGAGCGGCTGCGCATAGTTTTTTACGTTGTATGCTCATATCCATGCTTTTTAAAGTTATCTCTTTGTTTATTTCTTGTTAAATAATAATTGCAGACCTTGTCTTCGATAGAAGGGAAATCGTCCGTCACTTGACACGAGCATCATTCTTCCCTGGTAGATATCTCATTTACATGAAGTTTGGGTCGTAGACGATGAAAGAGCCTTGATGCTTGAGGGCTGCCTCAATATATTTATTCTGAGGCACGATTACCCTTTTAACTTTATTCTCTTTCTCAGCCGTCAGCTTTTTGGTTCTCCTTCTGGGTGCTGTTTTCTTTCTTATTGTTTCCATATTTTGATTGGTTTCGTCCGTAGTTGTCACTTGCTGAAGTTCTTGGTGCGCTTGATGTCGTAGAGACGCTGGGCAGCGAGGTGGTCTTGCAGCCGCTTGACGTTCTCTCGGGCGTCGTCGTTGCCGTTGGCCGCAGCCTGTTGGAAATAGTCGAGTGCCTGCTGCAGGTCGCCCTTGTGGTAGAGGCAGACGGCCAGGGCGTTCCACGAGCGGGGGTCCTCACGCACGTCGTTCAGTATGGCGTAGGCCTCCTGGTACTTCTCCTGGGCGAGCAGCTGGCTGGCGCTGTTGATGGCCTCGGCGCGGCGGTCGGGCACACGGTCGAAGTAGATGCGCAGATAGCCTGAGTTGCGCTGGTCGGGCAGCAGCTCGCTGCGTATGTAGTCGTAGGTGCGGCCGCGGTCCAGCTGTCTGAGCTGCTGCTCGCGCCGTGTCAGGTCGCTCTCGGTGTCGATGATGGCAAGGGCCTCTCTGAGTGAAGAGTTAAGAGTTAAGAGTGAAGCGTTATCCTCGCCGATGACATCCTGCAGCTGGTCGCGCAGCTCGGCCCATGCCTCGCCGCCGCCGTTGAGCTCGAAGAGCTGGTCGGTGGCCTGGGGCACCTGCTGCTTGATGTAGTCGCGCAGGGCTACGGCGCGGCCGTTGGCCAGGTCTTCGTTGTGGCTGACGGTGCCCTCGATGCTGGCCAGACCCACGACCTGGATGAGCCGCACGTTGCTCATCGAGTCGGCCATAATCTGGCGGGTGATGTCTACGATGCGGTCGAGCGTGGCGGCGTTGCCGTCGAAGTCGCGCCGCAGCTCGGTCTTGTCCAGCGGGAAGTGTACGTAGAGCATTCCGCGCTCCTTGCGCAGTATGCGTGTGCGGTCGTAGGGGCGGTAGTTGGCATACTCCTCGAGCACGGGGTTGTCGGTGCGCAGGATGTCGCTGACGGTGGCCGGCGGCAGCGGGTGGAAGAGCAGCTGCAACGGTGCGGGCCTGAGCGTGTCGAGGGGCAGCGGGGCATACTGCGGCTGGCGGGGCTGACGGTGCAGCACGATGTTGAGGGCGAGCTTGGGTATGAGGAACGGCTTCTTGTAGTCGCCCAGACGGGTGCCGCAGTGTCCGCACTCGTAGCGGTCGCCCCAGGTGTAGCCAATGTCGACACCGGCCTCGGCCTCGAGCCTGAACCAGCGGCTCAGCCTCCAGGAGCGGCCTATGCTGGCTCCCACGGCGATGAGGTCGCCCTGACGGCGCTCATGGCGAATGGCGGGGTAGATATTGCCAATGGGAAAACCCAGGTTGGAGGCGTTGTAGTGGCTCCACAGCACATTGACACCCCAGAACCACGAGCGGTCGGCAAAGGTGGAGTCGCTCCAGTGGCGCAGCTCGGGCATGAGCAGCAGATGGCGCCACTTCGTCGACACATTGTCGTCGGTGGGCCAGGGGCGGTAGCCGGCCGTCATGCCCAGCGACCAGCGCTGCGTCAGCCGCAGGTCGAAGCCCAGGTTGGGCGTCAGGGCGGCATCGTAGAGCAGGTTGTTGCGAAGGGCGAAGATGGGCGTATGGCCGGGGGCGACGATGCGGGTGGAGTCGACACCAAGGGCGGGGACCGGCTCCTGGCGTTGAGCAGCAGCAACAACCGACAGCAGCAGGGCCACGGCGAGCACTGAGAACCGCTGCAACAGCACACTGCCGGCAGGGCGTTGAGTATATCCAAAACAGATGGTCATCGTCTTCAAAAGTATATATATATAATGGTATCACACGCTCGCACGCGCGAGGAATTAATATGCAAAGTTAGTAAAAAATTTTTCATACATAACAAAAAAAAGGCAGAAAAACGAATCCGACCCGCAAATTTTTAATATTATTAAACAATTGAGGGGGGGGGTAACACTAATTAACAACCAGGGGCCTGTCCTGTAACCGCTCAGTCACAGTCATTGTTTCAGTTCTTATGGACACTGCATGGAGTGATTGGACTGATTTGACTGATTTTCACCTTTAGTTCTTTTTGACACTGATTGAACTGATTGGACGGATTGGACTGATTTTCACTTTTAGCTCTTTTTTGACACTGATTGAACTGATTGGACTGATTTTCACTTTTAGCTCTTTTTTGACACTGATTGGACTGATTGGACTGATTTTCACTTCTCTTTCGCCGCATACGGCGGCTGTAGCCGCCCAAAATCAGTATTATCAGTCCAATCAGTCCAATCAGTGTCCAAAATAATATGGCTGGGGGGTTATGACTGAGCAGATACCCTGTCTTTAGGAATTATTGTTGTCCGGGGAAAAATTTTCCAATCGCTCAGATGGTTAAAATTTATGAGCTTTTGAGGAATATTAGGAGTAATTGGGCTTGGGAAAACGGCCTGCGCTCGGCCTTTAAGGACGCTTGCGTAGAGAAACGGAGCAAGAAAGGCCAGTAAGCAGATAGCCCAGGGCAGCGCCCTGGGTATAGGGGCACAACGTAAAAACGCCCTGGAAGGGCAAAAGCGTTAAAAATCAATGCTTTTGCCCTTCCAGGGCGATGAAGCGTATGCAACATGTCCACCCAGGGCGCTGCCCTGGGCTGACTGCTTATTGGCCTTTCAGGCCGTTTCCCCGGACAACAATATTTAGGA
>CAMPCG010000022.1 GCA_946644025.1 uncultured Prevotellaceae bacterium
ACACCTTGCGCATGGCCTCGGCCAGCAGCTCGCCAATCTCCTTGTCGTTGTTGGCCGAAACGGTGGCCACCTGCTCTATCTTCTCGTAGTTGTCGCCCACAATCTCGGCGTTCTTCTTGATGTGCTCCACGACACAGCCCACGGCCTTGTCGATACCGCGCTTCAGGTCCATGGGGTTGGCACCGGCGGTGACGTTCTTCAGACCCTCGCTGACGATGGCCTGGGCCAGCAGCGTGGCGGTGGTGGTGCCGTCGCCGGCGTCGTCGCCAGTCTTCGAGGCAACGCTCTTCACCAGCTGCGCGCCGGTGTTCTCGAAGTGGTCCTCCAGCTCAATCTCCTTGGCCACGGTCACACCGTCCTTGGTAATCTGGGGAGCACCGAACTTTTTCTCAATCACTACGTTGCGACCCTTCGGGCCGAGGGTCACCTTCACTGCGTTTGCCAACTGGTCTACGCCCTGCTTCATCAACTCGCGGGCCTCGATATTGAATTTAATCTCTTTTGCCATAATCTTATGCGCTTTGCGCTAAATAATAAATAATGAATAATAAATAGTAAATGCTCGCCTGGAGCAAAAAAGGGGCTTTTACTCAATGACAGCCAGGACGTCGCTCTGGCGCATCATGAGGAACTTCTCGCCGTCGAGCTCAATCTCGGTGCCTGAGTATTTGCCGTAGAGCACCTGATCGCCCTCTTTGAGAATCATCTCCTCGTCCTTTGTTCCTTTACCGACGGCCTTGATGGTGCCGCGCAGTGGTTTCTCCTTGGCGGTGTCGGGGATGATGATGCCGCCTACTTTCTCTTCAGCCGGTGCGGGAAGTACGAGCACCCGGTCTGCTAATGGTTTGATAGTCATAATGCTTATTTTTTTGTTGTTGTTAATGAATGGTTTGTCTGTCTACCTCACTGCTTTGCGAAAAGCGTGCCAAAACGCCAGGACTGACAATTTGGCACGAAACGGGGGCTTTTTGGCCCATTTTTGCATCTTTTATGTTACGGCGTGCGCCCGTTTCGGGAAATATCACTACTTTTGCGCTGAAAAATCGGCCCTCGGAGTTTGGGCCGTCCAAAGTCTGAGAGGCAAAAGAAGTATAGAAACTAAACTTAATATTAACGTCTAATTTACCATTATGAAAAGGAAAACCCTTATCCTTCTGGCAGCCGCCACGCTCATGCTGAGCGGCTGCGGAATGACCGGCCAGTCGGGACTGGGCGGCATCCTGGGCAACAGCGAGACCATCGGCAACGTCATCACCAGCGTGCTGGGACTGACGAAGGTGAGCCAGCACGACATCATCGGCAACTGGTCCTACTATCAGCCGGGCTGTGCCTTCACCACCGAGCAGCTGCTGAAGAAAGCCGGCGGAGAGCTGGCCGCCGCCGAGATTAAGACAAAGGTGAAGCCCTACTACGACCAGGCGGGGGTGAGCGCGGAGAACACGAAGATAAGCTTCGGCGAGGACGGACGCTTCACCGCCGTCATTGCGGGGAAGCAGTTCAGCGGCACCTATACCTACGACGAGGCGCAGTCGAAAATCAGCATGAAGAGCCTGCTCTTCACCGTCAACTGCTATGCAAAGAAAAATGCCGGCAGCATGGCATTCCTCTTCGAGTCGTCAAAGCTGCTGACGGTGCTGCAGGGCCTGTCGGCCATCAGCGGCAGCACCGAGCTGCAGACCATCGGCGAACTGGCAAAGCAGTACGACGGGGTCCGCATCGGCTTCGACATGAAGTGATTTAAGGGACGCTGACGCGTGTCGTTATATCGAAGTATCGTTATATCGAAGTATCGTTATATCGAAGTATCGTTATATCGAAGTATCGTTATATCGAAGTGTCGTTATATCGAAGTGTCGTTATATCGTTATCTCGATATCTCGATATATCGATATTTCGATATTTCGATACAAAACGATATAACGACACTTCGCTACAACGCTATAACGGCTCTTCGCTACAAAGTATAGCGGCTTTTCGTTACCATTTGCGGTGCAGCATGTCGTGCATGTAGCGCCGCAATTGTTTTTTGCTGTCCTCGGGCACGGAGACCTTCGTCAGCAGGCTGTCGGCCTGGTCGAAGTAGGAGTTGATCTTCTGCTCGCAGAGGCTGCGTATGCCTATCTCGTCGTAGAGGCGGGTGACGGCCTTGATCTTCTCCTGGCGGTCGGTGTCGGGGCGTGAGGCCTCGGGCGAAATCCAGCCCAGCAGCTCCTCGCGCTGACGGGCGTCGGAGCGGTTCACGGCGTTGATGAGCATGTAGGTCTTCTTGTTGCAGGTGATGTCGCCGCCGATGGCCTTTCCGAAGACCTTCGGGTCGCCATAGACGTCGAGCAGGTCGTCCTGCAGCTGGAAGGCCAGGCCCAGCTTCTCGCCCACGCTGTAGAGCAGGTCGGCATCGTCACGGGAGGCGTCGCCCAGGATGGCCCCAATCTTCATGGCACAGGCCAGCAGCACGCTCGTCTTCAGGCGAATCATCTCGATGTACTCGTCCTCGGTCACGTCGAGGCGCGTCTCGAAGTCCATGTCGTACTGCTGGCCCTCGCCAATCTCCAGGGCCGTCTCGGTGAAGAGGTCCATGACGCGCGGCAGATAGGCTTCGGGCACCTGCTGCATACGCTGGTAGGCCAGCACGAGCATGGAGTCGCCCGAGAGGATGGCGGTGTTGGCGTCCCACTTCTTGTGTACCGTGGGGTGGCCGCGTCGCACGTCGGCGTTGTCCATCAGGTCGTCGTGCAGCAGCGTGTAGTTGTGGTAGGTCTCCAGTCCCAGGGCGGGCATGATGATGTCCTCGGGATGCTCCTTGAAGAGGTTGTAGGTGAGGAGCATGAGCACGGGGCGTATGCGCTTGCCGCCCAGCGAGAGGACGTACTTCACGGGCTCATAGAGCGAGGCGGGACGACGGTCGTAGGGCAGACGGTCGAGGGCCTCGTTGACGGTCTTGAGGATTTGGTCTGAAGTCTGAATCATAGTTATTGAGATTTAGGGTGTTGCTGCGATGGAATCGCAGCGTAAGAAACGTTACGCTTTCTGTCGTTTACAGCCTGAACTCTACGGGTATGCATACCTTCGTGCGGCAGGGCTGTCCGTTCTGCATCCCGGCTGTCCAGCGGGGCATCATGCGCAGCACGCGGAGCACCTCGCGGTCGAAGATGACGTTCTTCGACGGCACGGCGATGGCCACGTTGGTGATGGAGCCGTCCTTGTTGACGATGAATTCGGCCACCACCTTGCCCGTCATCTTCCTTTCCTCCAACTGCTTGGGGTAGTGCAGGTTGCGGGTGAGCCACTTCATCATCTCCACGGGGCCGCCGGGAAACTGCGGCAGGTCCTCGACCACGCGGAAGCTCACGGCCTCCTCGTCGTCGTCGGGTGGGGGAGGCATCAGCTCTTCCTCCTCCTCCTGGGCCTCCATGTCGCTGTTCACGTCGGTCTCCACGGGCTGCTCCTCCTGCTGCGGCTCGGGCTCAGTCTCTACCTCGGCCACCACGAGCTTGGTGGCGGGCTTGGGCTCGGCCTTCGGGGCCAGCACCAGCTCGTTCTCTGGGCGCAGCAGCGACGACAGCTCGGGGTCCATGGCCAGCTGTTCGAGCAGCTCGGGGTCGTCGAGCGGGTCGTCGGGTGTGATGTTGTACTCCAGCGCGACGAACAGCGCGGCCAGGGCCAGCAGCAGTCCCAGGAGGAAACGCTGCGGCCAGCTTCGCTCAAGGTCGGCGGAGGGAGTCTTCTTCTGTTCCAGCATCTGTAGTGGCGTGCATCTTCTGTGATATCAATCGTGCAAAGGTACGAAGATTTGCAGCAAAGAGTGCCCCTTTTGTCCTTAAACTTTGTTAAGCCGCCCTTCCTCTCGCTCCGGGGCCGGGGGCGAAAGGTGGTCGGTCGGTCAGCCTGTCGGGTAAAAAAGGACGTAAAAGTTTGCTCGTTCAGCCAATAATGTGTACCTTTGCCCTGTCAAAACTTTAAACCATAAACAAACAATTAAGAGCAACTGCCATGAAAAGGATTACATTCATGCTGGCCTGTCTGCTGACGACGGGCATCGCCCTGGCCGACGGCCACTGGGTAGGAACGTGGGGCACGGCTCCGCAACTGGTAGAGACAAACAACAACCCGCCGTCGCCGGGACTGGCCAACAACTCGCTGCGCCAGATAGTCCAGGTGTCGATAGGCGGCGAGCGCGTGAGGCTGAAGCTGACCAACGAGTTCAGCACGGGCAGCACCGTCATCAAGGCCGTGGAGCTGGCCTACGCCACGACGGCGGGCAGCAGCAGCGACATCGACGAGGCATCGGCCGTGAGCCTCACCTTTGGCGGCAATGCCGGCGTGACCATCCCGGCGAAGGGCAAGGCCGTGTCCGACGCTGTCGACTTCCACCTCGACGGACGTCAGAACGTGGCCATCACCATCCACTACGGCTCGGCATCGTCGACGAGCGTCAGCGGCCATCCCGGCTCGCGTACCACCTCTTATCTGAAGAAGGGAAACACCACCGACTTTAGCGGTGCCACGAAGACCGACCACTGGTACAACATCCTGGCGCTGGAAGTGGAGGCCCCCGAACAGACCGGCGCCGTGGCCATCCTGGGCAACAGCATCACCGACGGCCGCGGCTCGACCACCAACGCTCAGAACCGCTGGCCCGACGTGCTCTCGCGCCGGCTCAACGCCGCTATGTCGGCTCCCGCACAGGTCGGCGTGCTCAACATGGGCATTGGCGGCAACTGCGTGTTGGGCGGCGGACTGGGTCCGGCCGCCGTAGAGCGATACCAGCGCGACCTGCTCGGACAGGAGGGCGTGAAGTGGATTATCCTCTTTGAGGCCGTCAACGACCTGGGATATACCGGCAACGGCGTGCAGACGGCAAAGCGCATCATCGATGTCTACAGGCAAATCATTAGGGAGGCCCACCAGAAGGGCATCTACGTCTTCGGAGCAACCGTCACCCCCTTCAAGGGAAACAGCTACTACACCGAAGACCACGAGAAGGGACGCAGCACGCTGAACAAGTGGGTGCGCACGACGAAGATGCTCGACGGCGTGATTGACTTCGACCGCGCCGTGCGCAACCCCGAGGACACCGCCGCCATGCAGTCGCAGTTCCTCTTCGAGAACGACTGGCTCCACCTCAACGCCAAGGGCTACGAGACCATGGGCGGATGTATTGACCTGAGCCTCTTTACCAAGACCGACGCCCTGGCTGCCGACGACGAGGAGGACGACTACGGCGAGGCCCTTTGGATAGAGGCCGAGTCGCTGCGCAACGGCACCATGGGCACCGCTTTCCAGCTGGTGGACGACGCAGCAGCATCGGCAGGGAAATATCTGAAGACCACCGACCAGACGGCCAGCGGCGCTCCCACCGACGATGCTCACCGGCTCTCGGCCTCCTTCACCGTCAAGACCGACGACACCTATTATATATACGCGCGTGTGCTCTGCCCCACATGGGACGACGACAGCTACTGGGTGAGCGTGGACAGCCCGCTCAACGGCTATTTCGCCAACGGACTGCAGACCAACTCGTGGGACTGGAAGGAACTTTACCACGGCAACCTCCAGGCCGGACAGCACACGCTGTGGCTGGGCGGGCGCGAAGACGGTGCCTGTCTGGACAAGCTCTGCATCACCGCCAACCCCGAACCGCCAACAGGAATGGGAGGTTCGGCCGTGGCGACTTCCGTCAGCCAGCGCCGAGCCTCCCATGCGGAGTCGGTTGAATATTATTCCCTGGACGGTGTGCGGCTCAGCGGCAGCAGCGCCCCGGGACCCTGCATCGAGCTGCGGCGCAGCAACGACGGGGCAGTGGTTTCACGCAAGATTGTTGCACGGCATTAGGCCGTGCAACTTTTTTTTCGTCTCCCGGCGGCTTAGTAGTTCTCGGCCTTCACCTGGAAGTACGACTGCGGATGGTTGCAGACGGGGCACTCCTCGGGAGCCTTCTTTCCGATGACGATGTGTCCGCAGTTGGCACACTGCCATACCACGTCGCCGTCCTTCGAGAAGACGCGCTCTTTCTTCACGTTGTCCAGCAGTCGGCGGTAGCGCTCCTCGTGAGCCTTCTCGATGGCGGCCACGCCCTCAAACTTCTCGGCAATCTCGGGGAATCCCTCCTCGCGTGCCTCCCGTGCCATGCGGGCATACATGTCGGTCCACTCGAAATTCTCTCCGCCGGCGGCAGCCTCGAGGTTCGAGGCCGTGTCCTTGATGGCTCCGCCCTCGAGCAGCTTGAACCACATCTTGGCGTGTTCCTTCTCGTTGGCAGCCGTCTCCTCGAAGATGGCGGCTATCTGTACGAAGCCGTCTTTCTTGGCCTTCGATGCCCAGTACGAGTACTTGTTGCGGGCCATCGACTCTCCGGCGAAGGCCTCCTGCAGATTCTTCTCTGTCTTTGTTCCTTTCAGTTCTTTCATAGTGTTTTGGGTGTTTTGGGTATTTTGGGTTTTGGGTGTTAGGTGAGTGTTAGGTGGGTGTTGGGTGGGTGATGAGTGGGTGTTGAGTGGTTGTTGAGTGGGTGTTGGGTGGGTGTTGGGTGGTTCTCTTTGCGGAAGAACATTCCTCTCACCCCTCACCTCTCACCCCTAAAACCCCCATCAGTCATCCTGTGGCAGCGGCAGGGCGGCAAGTGCCTCTGCGGCCGACTTGATGTTATTGTTTACTGTGTCCTCGCGTATCTTTCCGTCGCGCAGCACGATGTTGCGGCTGGCATATTCGGCAATCTCGGGGTTGTGGGTGACGAAGATGATGGTGTGTCCCTTGCGGAAGAGCTCCTGGAAGAGCACGAGCACCTCGAAGCTGGTGCGCGTGTCGAGGTTGCCGGTAGCCTCGTCGGCCAGCAGCACGGCGGGGTCGTTGACCAGTGCGCGGGCGATGGCCACTCGCTGCATCTGTCCGCCCGACATCTGGTTGCTCTTGTGTTCCAGTCGGTCGCCCAGCCCCACGGCCTGCAGGGCTTTGACGGCGGCCTCGCGTCGCTGTCTGGCGTTGTACTTCGAGTTATACATCAGCGGCAGCTCCACGTTCTCCACGGCGGTGGTCTTGGCCAGCAGGTTGTAGTTCTGGAAGACGAAGCCTATCTTCTGGTTCCGCAGGTGGGCGCGCTGCGTCTTCGACATCGTTCTTACGGAGATGCCGTCGAGGAAATACTCCCCGCTGGTGGGCGTGTCGAGGCATCCCAGCTGGTTGAGCAGCGTGGACTTGCCGCTTCCCGACGTGCCCTGTATGGTGACGAACTCGCCCTCGTATATCTTGAACGACACGCCGCGCAGGGCCTTCACCGTCTCGCTGCCCACCTGGAAGTAGCGCTTCACGTTCTGCAGCTCGATGACAACTTTCCTCTCCATTTATCTTCTCTGTTGCTGGTTCTGGTTTTGCCTGTTGTTCCCTCTGGGCCGTGGCATGAAGGGGTTCTGCGCCTGTTGTCCGCCCATCTCGGATCCGGGTGTCTCTATCTCGAAGTCGGTGAGCACCTCTGTGCCCTCGCCTATGCCGGAGAGTATCTCGGTGGTGATGCCGTTGGTCGTTCCTGTCTCTACCTTATGGGCCTTGAAGACGGGGCCTTCCTGCGTCCACACCTTCTGCGGAGCCTCCACGTCCTCTATGGTCTGTCCTTCGCCGAGCAGTGCCTCGTTGGGCATGAACCGCAGTGCCTTGGAGGGCACCACGAGCACGTCGTTCTTCTCCAGGGTGTAGATGGTGACGTTGGCCGTCAGTCCGGGTTTCAGCTTCAGGTCGTTGTTAGGCGCCGAGATGACCACCTCGTAGGTGACGACGTTGCTCTCCGTCGTGGCCTGCTGGCGCACCTGTGTGACGTTTCCCTCGAAGTGGTCTTCGGGGAATGCGTCTACGGTGAAGCTCACGCGCTGTCCCTCCTTCACACCGCCTATGTCGGCCTCGTCAATGTCGGCAATGACGCGCATGTCGGTCAGGTCCTGCGCGATGGTGAAGAGCTCGGGCGTGTTGAACGATGCGGCCACGGTCTGTCCCTCCTCCACGCTCTTCGAGAGCACCACGCCGTCTATGGGGCTGGTGATGGTGGCGTAGCCCAGGTTGGTCTGTGCGCGCTGCACGCTCTGTGCGGCGGTGGTGACGCTCTCGCGGGCCTTGAGGTACGACAGCCGTGCCGACTCATACTCGTCGGCCGAGACGAGGCCCTTGTCATAGAGCGTCTTGTAGCGGTTGTGGTTGGCCTGTTCGTAGTTCAGCGTGCTCTGTGCCGACGAGAGGTTGGCCTGCGCCGTGCGCAGCTCGCTGGCCAGGTTGGTCTTGTCCAGTTCGGCGATGACCTGTCCGCGCTTCACCACCGAGTTGTAGTCCACGTAGAGGTGGCTGACGATGCCCGACACCTGTGTGCCCACGGTGACGCTCGTCACCGGCTCGATGGTGCCCGTGGCGGTGATGCTGTTCTGGATGTTGCCGCGCTCCACGCGGGCCGTCTGGAACGACACTTTCTGCTCCTCCTTACAGCCCGTGAGGGACAGGGCAAGCAGCGAAGCGACAATGATTCTGGAAGTCTTCATATACATTATTTATTTGAAGGAAGTGGGTTTTAAGGGGAGTGAAGGGGGAGTGAAGGGGGAGTGAAAGGGGAGTGAAAGGGGAGTGAAAGGGGAGTGAAAGGGACGTTACCTTTTTCCCTGAATGAAGGGGGAGTGAAGGGGGAGTGAAAGGGGAGTGAAGGGGACGTTTGTTCTAAAGGCAGGAACTATTGTCCCTTTCACTCCCCCCTTCACTCCCCTTTCACTTCCCCTTCACTCCCTTTGATTACCGTTCCGTGTTCTCCGTCGATGGCTTCTGCGCTGGTGATGACCACCCGCTTCACGCCGGCCTCCACAGCCCTCATCGCGTTCTCTATCTTTGGCACCATGCCGCCGCTGATGGTTCCGTCGGCGCGCAGGGTGTCGAAGGCCTGGCGGTCGATGACGGGAATGACGCTTGCCTCGTCGTCGGCCTGTCGCAGCACGCCCGCCTTCTCGAAGGTAAAGACCAGCGTCACGTCATATCGCCGTGCCAGCGCCTTGGCCGTCTCCTGGGCCATCGTGTCGGCGTTGGTGTTGAGCATGTTGCCCCGTCCGTCGTGCGTCAGCGGTGCGATGACGGGTGTCATGCCGTTGTCTATCAGTTGTGCCAGCATCGTGTCGTCGACGCTGCTCACGTCGCCCACGAAGCCGAAGTCCACCAGGGTGGGGGAGTCGCCCCCTATGCTCACCGGCGGCCGCTTTTCCGAGCGTATGATGCCCGCGTCGGCCCCCGTCAGTCCTATGGCGTTGGTGCCCAGGGCCTGCAGCCGTGCCACGACCTTCTTGTTCACCAGGCCGCCGTAGACCATCGTCACCACCTGCAGCATCTGTTCGTCGGTGATGCGGCGGCCCTCCACCATCTTCGTCTCTATGCCCAGGCTCGAAGCCACGGCCGTGGCGCGACGGCCGCCACCGTGAACCAGCACCTTGGGCCCCGTGATGGCCGTGAAGCGGGCCAGCAGACCCGCCAGCTGGGCCTCGTCCTCGACCACGGCACCGCCCACCTTAACTATTGTCAGTCTCTGTTTCATTCGTTTGTCACTTTCGGCGTTTCGGAAATATAACTAATAGTATTACACCGCTTTGCAGTAGGAGGCGACGTGTCTCACGTCGCAATCCAGCAGACTGTTGCGACGTGAGACACGTCGCCTCCTACTTGTGGCTGCAAAGTTACACATTTAATTATTAATGGCAAGCACCCGTAGGGCTGTCGGCACGTTGTTTAACGCAGATTAACATGCCGGGGCCGGCCAATGCGGCTGAAAAACATCCGGTTGACGCCGTGACGTGTACCATGTCGCACTTTTTACAAACGACGGCGGCGTTTGTACAAACTACGTCGGCGTTTGTACAAACCACGTCGGCGTTTGTACAAACACCGTCGGCGTTTGCAGATTGTCCCCGTCCTTTCTGCATTTAAAATCCGTGCAAAGGCACCTTTTCCACGGCTCACTCCCTTCGTCAGAACGGCTCAAAGGCCGGGCCCGCCCCGACCGAAACATCCCGCCGCCGCAATCGGTTTGACATTCAGTCGTTTATATTCTGTCCTCCATCTGCTGACCCGCGCCCGGCGACCTAAAAGCAGCCGCCCGGAAAAAACGTTACATTCCATTTTCCCGCTTCCGATTTTTGCTTCGTTTTACACTGATTCTTCCCAGTTTCCGACCTTTAAGGAAAAATAACTAAAATTTTTGATACAAATACAAAAATATTTGTACTTTTGCAAACGATTTATGCATTGACATTTATCAAAATGGGTTCGTGAAGAATCCAGAAAGTCATTGACACGATGCTTTCAAACCCTTTTGAACTGATGAACGAGACGAATTATACTGATGTTAATGAGGAACCATCGGGCGCTGCCGAACCGGTCATGGCACGTACTATGACCCCTTTCGACAGGGTGATGGTGTTTCTTCATGGCAGTAATATGACGCTCGACACCAAGCGTGCCGTCAGCAGGCAGCTGCGAAAAGAAGTGGCCGACGAGAACCTCGGCTATCTGAAGTCACGGTTGAGCCAGTTTGCCGGTCTTGGGAAGGGGTGGGACGGCGAAGACGCATTGCCCGCCGAGCCGAAAGCTACGGAAAATATGAAAGACATACTCTTTTCGTGCAGGCCCGATGATGTAGCTGATTGGGCTTTGTTTCCTAACACCAATGGCACCTATCTGCTGCAAAAGCAACATGCCTTAATAAATATTGGTGAAAAGCAGTTCACCTATTGGGCAGAGGCCGACGGGAAGGATATTGGAGAAGAGTATGTGCCATTCTCGGTAAACGAAGTCCTGAAAGCGATCAGGACCATCAATGCCTACGCATGAGCGCTATATGGCCAGTGTGATAGATAATGCCGAGTATGTGGCACGAGCAATATTTGCCCCAGCTATGGTCGACAGGGCAGGAAATGTGTCGGCGGCAGCGTTCAGTCTGCGCCACAACGAGGGTTACCTCTCGGTGGCGCGAATGAGCGTGGCAGGATGGATAGACGACATCAAGAGCATACCCGAGACACCAGAGCGAAGGTTGGACGGTTATTGCAAAATGAACGTAGGCGACATAAGACACCAGTGCATTTCGATAAGAGAGGACAGGGTGTCGTTGGACGTGATAGACAAGGCTACACCCGGCAACAAGTCTCATGCAGGCATCACCGTCAGCATAAAGGCCAGACAGCTGAAAGGAGACAAGACGCTCATATTGAAGCCTTTGGAAGCAGGCATGGTAGCCTCTGTGATAATGGCTAAAGTGCAGTCACGACTCGCGGAGATAGCCGGTGAAAATTATGTGAGGCTGATAACTTAAACACGAAGAACAAAACTTTTTTAATTCTTAATTATTTACTAACTTTAAAAACAAATTGCTTATGAAACTGTCAAAACTTTTAGTTTTGAGCTCGCTGGGGCTGGTAAGCCTTAGCGCAGGTGCTGCTGACCTCATAGAGCGCACAGCACCCGAGGCTCCTACATCTGGAGTCGTCGACCTGGCAGCCATAGACAAGACGCCTGTGGACTTCGTCATCGGCGATGCCTACGTCATGTACAACACAGGCTCTTCTATGTACTACTACCGTGGTAATGCCTGGTCCACCCAGGCCTCTGGCAATGCCGACCAGGCACTGCTGGTGCGCTTCGTGCAGAGCAACACGGAGGGCTCTCTGTGGCTGCGCGACTGGGACGACCGCGACGGTCAGCTGAAATGGCGCACAGCCTTCATCACCACTGGTGACAGCAAGGCGTGCACGGAACTGGGTCTGAAGGCAGCCCTCTTCGTAGACAACAACGACGGCGACGCTGCCCTGATGAAGGTGACCGACATGGGCGGCAAGGTTTATCGCATCTCCGTCTCCGACAAGAACTCTGCCACAACCAGCGCCAGTATCAGTACTGAGGGCACCTATTTCGCCGTCACTGACCTGAGCTACGATGGCGACGGCATGGGCGGAAACGCTATCGACCCCGTTGCAACTGAAGGCAACATGGACTGGCAGTTCTACGCCGTGCCTGAATGGACGGACTATTTCCATGCACTCGACCTCTTCAACAAGGCTGAGGAGCTGAAAATCAACATCACATCGGCTGAGGCTGCCGGTATCGACGTGACCAGCGCTGCCGACGTCTACAACAACGAGGAGAGCACCTTGGCTCAGATCGAGGCTGCCATCACCGACCTGAAGAAGGCCATCTCCGGCGGCATAAGCAGCGGCACGGCCAGCAATCCCACCGACGCTACGGCTCTGCTGCAGAACCCCAACTTCGACAATGCCAGCGCATCGGGCTGGAGCGGCACAAGCCCCAACATGGCGGGCGACGGCAACCACGCCGCAGCCAACGTGGCCGAGCACTACAACAAGACCTTCGACACCTATCAGAACCTCACGGGTATGCCCGCCGGTGTCTACGCCCTGAGCGCCAGCACCTTCTTCCGCGGCTCGTGGGCTGACCACGTGAGCAAGCAGAACTACGTGGCATTCCTCTATGGAACGGGCGCCGACAACACCCAGACCGTGGCCTTCAACAACCCGTGGGACGCGCTGAACACCAAGTCGTTCGTCGCTGAGTACGGCACGACCACCGAGTTCGGCACACCCAACGCCGAAGGCACGGAGACCCACGACGGAGTGGCTTACTACATTCCCAACAACCCCTCTACCGCACGCCTCTACTTCCAGGAGGGCCTTTACGCCACGAAGGTGTTCTTCGCCAGCGACGGCACCGCCCGCGTCGGTGTGAAGAAGGAGAGCAAGGTGACGGACACCGACTGGTGCGTCTTCGACAACTTCAAGCTGGAGTACTACGGCAACACCGCCGAGAGCTTCCAGGCCATGGTGAAGGGCAACGCCCCCGACTTCACCGGCGGCATGATCACCACGTCGCTCATTGAGGACTACAACGGCCAGGTTGAGACGCTCTCCGCCGGTGCCACCGACAAGGAGTCGGCCATCGCCGCCATCGAGCAGATCAAGGCCCTCGTGCCCGCTATCCAGGCCAACGCCGCCCTCTGGGCACAGTGGGTCGACGCTCTGACGAAGGCTGAACCCTTCACCCAGGGCGACTATGCCAACCTGATGGCTGCTGCAGTGCTCGGCGAGTACTTCAGCTTCGACGCCGAGGAGCAGAAGGGCGCCCCCACATGGGACGACGCCACCATCCAGGCCGAGATTGAGCACATCGCACAGATGGTGCAGGCCGTGAAGGACGAGCTGAATCAAAATGTGACGGCTGGTACTGACGTCACTGACATCTACCTCACCAACGCCGACTTCAACAACGGCAACACCGGCTGGACCGACCACGTGACCGACTCACGCCCGGGCATCGCCTTCCGTGAGAACATCTGCGAGGCCTACGACACCAGCTTCGACATGTACCAGGAGGTCGTCAACCCGCAGGTGGGTGTCTACGAGCTGCAGCTGCAGGGCTTCTTCCGCATGGGCCGCGACGCTGCCTCCTACAACAGCTACACCAACGGCGAGCAGAAGACCACTGCCGGCGTCTACATCAACGACAACAAGACCTACCTGAAGTGTATCTTCGACGACGGCCTGACCATCGGCTCCGACGAGGAGACCGCCAAGACCGGCGGCTGGATGAACAACGAGGACAACTTCGGCACGGGCATGAACTATCCTAACGACATGACCAGCGCTGCCTACGCCTTCGGCCTGAAGGACGACGCGGGCAACGGCAAGTACTACGTGAACAGTGCCTACGGCCTCGTGGCCAATCCCGGCGAGACCATGCGTCTGGGCGTGGGCGGCGACATCCGTGGTGCCAACTGGATCTGCTGGGACAATTTCCGCCTCATCTACCGTGGCTTCGACGCCAGCGTCATCAAGCCCATCCTCGACTCGACTGTTGAAGGCCTCGACCTCTCGAAGCCCATGGGCAAGTCGGTCTATGCTGAGGCTACCGCAGCCGTGGCAGCCGCAAAGGCAGCCAGCGATGGCGACGCCATGTTCCAGGCTCTGAAGGACCTCTTCGCTGCGAGAAACAAGGTGGAGGCCTCTGTGGCCCTGTTCCAGGAGCTGAACCTTGCCGTTGAGAACCTCGGTCTGCTGATGACTCAGTACACTGACAACGAGACTGCCGTGGCCGAGGCCGGAGAGTTCTATGAGCGCGTAATTGGCGGCATCGCCGACCACCAGTATGAGGACAGCGACGTCGAGGACCTGCTGATTCAGGTCAAGGCCCAGTCCACACACCTGCGTCTGCCTCTCGGCTACGAGGAGGCCAGCGAGCTGAACCCCATCGAGGTGACTGCCGTCATCGAGACTCCTGAGTTCTCCGACGACGAGGGCTCCAACTCCGTCTACGGATGGAACGCCCAGGGCTACAACTTCGGTAACGACGACACCCAGAAGAGCGCTCTGCTCCTCGAGTTCTACAACAAGGCATTCGACCTCAACCAGACCATCTACGGTCTGCCCAACGGTGCATACGAGGTGAAGGTGAGCGCCTTCGCACGCCTCGACGAGGCCAAGACCAACCCCGTCTACCTCTATGCCAACAACAACCAGACGGAGGTGCAGGATCTCATGGCCGACTCGGGCATCAACGACATGGTCTCGGCCAGCGCAGCCTTTGAAAGCGGCGAGTACTTGAACACAGTCATGGCAAACGTCACCGACGGCACACTGAAGATTGGTATCAAGAAGGAGACCAACGATGTGTCTACCGGCGACTGGGTCATCATGGACAACTGGAAGCTGACCTTCCTTGGCGGTGACGTCGTCGTCACTGAGCCTGGCGACGTGAACGGCGACGGTGCTGTCGACGTGGCCGACATCTCGAATGTCATCACCATCATGGCCGAGGGCACCAACGACCCCGCCGGCGACGTGAACAAAGACGGCGCAGTAGACGTGGCCGACATCTCGAACATCATCACCATCATGGCCGAGAAGGCACGCATGGCAAAGGCCGCCATCGGCGAGTAAGCCAGCGTGCAAGGACACACTTCAAGTAACGCGAACAATCACTATCAAGGTTTTGACTAACCATAGATAAACTTTAAGGACAGAAGGGATCGGAGGTGCGAAAGCCGCCTCCGACCCTCCTTTCTGTTTTTCCCCCCCCTTAACAATCCCCCCCTCTATTTATCCAGACTTCAACCTGTAAAGGTCAAGTCTTAGCACTGACGGCCCGCAGGCCGTCCACCGGAACGGAAAGCAACACAGCCCGCACTGCCGGGCTTCCACAATAATATATATATATAAGAGCTAAAAACATCGCCGCGTTATTTCGTCGGTTGTGCGGCCTGCGAGGCCGCCCCGCCCAATGACCACCGCCAAAGAAGAGACTAACAATAACAACTATTAAATACTAACGCTATGAAAAGAAAAACGATTGCAACAAGGAAACGCCGATGGGCCGCGCGTGCCCTCTGCGGACTTCTCTTAGGAGCAACGGCGGCATCGCTCTCCTCGTGTAAGGACGACGTGCTCACCGGCCAGCCCGAGTGGCTGGGCAACAGCATCTACGAGCGGCTGCAGGAAGACGGGCACTACAGCACCGTGCTGCGCCTCATCGACGACCTGGACCAGCGCGAAGTGCTGGCCCACACTGGCTCGAAGACGCTCTTCGCCGCACCGGACAGCGCCTACAACGAGTGGTTCAAGAGCAACGACTGGGGCGTGACACGCTACGAGCAGCTCTCGACCGCACAGAAGAAACTGCTGCTGAACAACTCGATGATTAACAATGCCTACCTCATCGAGCTTATGTCGAACGTGGCTGGCACACCGCCCGTGGAGGGCATGGCCATGCGTCGAGAGACGGCTACCAGCCTCTACGACTCCGTCTACGTCATGCCCGTCAGCGAGATGCCCGCTACAAAGGGATGGAGCGAGCTGAGGGCAAGGGGAAAGGCAGTGCCCATACTCAAGGACGCCACCACGCCGCCCATGATACACTTCCTCCCGGCATACATGACCTACAACAAGATTACCAGCGAGGACCTCACCATTCTCACCAACGGAAAGGCCACGTCGGCCAACGAGGCGTGGGTGAACGGAAAGAAGGTCATAGAGCGTGACCTCACCTGCAAGAACGGATACGTGCAGAAGGTGGACGGCGTCATAGAGTCGTCGCCCAACATGGCCGAGATACTGCGGCAGCACCCCCAGATGTCCATGTGGAGCAAGCTCGTAGACCGCTTCTCCGCTCCCTACTACAACCCTGAAGCCACCCGCGAGTACAACCGTATATATAATAATGAGGACTCCGTCTTCTCCCTGCGCTACTACAGCCGGCGCTCCGTGGGCGGCAACCCCCTGACCGTCATGCCCGACAACACCACCCAGGCACCGGCACAGCTGAGCTTTGACCCGGGTTGGAACCACTATATGTATGCCAACACCATGGGCTACGACCTGCACTACGACGCAGGAGCCATGATAGTGCCTACCAACGAGGCACTGCAGGAGTGGTGGGACCACGACGGACGCGACCTGCAGGACGAGTACAAGGAGTGGGACAGCATACCCGACGCCACCCTGGCCAAGCTCATCAACGTGAACATGCTCGACGTGTTCTCAGAGACCGTCCCCTCGAAGTTTGAGACCATCCTCAACGACGCCAAGGACGTGCTCGGCATCACCAAGGCCGACGTCGACTCCTGCTTCATGGGATGCAACGGCGTGGTGTACCTCGTCAACAAGGTGTTCACGCCGGCAGAGTACTCCTCGGTGGCCTATCCCGCACTGGCCCACGAGTCGACCATGAACATCATCTACTGGGCACTGAGCGGTGCCGACGGCAACATCGGCGAGCTCAACTTCCTGCCCTACCTGCTCTCCATGCAGAGCACCTACGCCCTGCTGCTGCCCAGCAACGAGGCCATGAAGAACTACATCGACCCGTCGACCTACGGCAACATGCAGGGCGACAGCATCGAGGCACCCTGGCAGGTGGAGTTCCGCTATGACCGGACGAAGAGCATCTCCAACCGCGTGCAGGCCAGCCGCTACAACACCACCGTCGATGCCGACGGAAACATCACCCAGGGCTCGCGTGCACAGGAGACCATGGCCAGCAACGTCTACCAGAAGATGCTTGCAGACCTCGTAGACCAGCTCATCATCGTCATACCGCAGAAGGGCGGCAAGCTCGAGGACTACGTGCGCGACGGCTACTCCTACTTCAAGACCAAGGGCGGCACGCTGCTGCGCGTCACCATGGGCGACAACGGCCGGCTGGCCTTCGAGGGCGGATGGCAGATAGAGCACAACAGCAAGAAGCTGGAGACCACCGAGGTCTTCGAGAAGACCAACGGCAACGGACGCTCCTACCTGCTCGACACGCAGATGCCGCTGGGCTCGCAGAAGTCGCTCTACATGACCCTGCAGGAGCACCCCGAGTACCGCGCCTTCCAGCAGCTGCTCAGCTACGGCAACCTGCTCTCGCTGAAGCTGAACAACAAGTACAACCCCGCCAACACGAAGAACGGCAACCAGAACATGCGCCTCTTCGACAACTACAACTACACCGTCTTCGTGCCCTCGACAGAGGCCATCGAGCGCCTGCAGAGCCAGCAGCTGCTGCCATCGTGGGAAATCTTCGAGCGTGACTTCACCGACGACCAGGAACACATCAACCCGGCCACCGGCACTGCCTACGAGAACCGCATCGACAGCCTCTGCTACGCACAGGGATGGTACACACGATTCGCACGCACCGACGAGGACAAGTCGCGCGTGCTGGCCAACGTGGACACCTGCCTGACGAACATCGCTGCCGACTTCGCACGCTACCACGTCATGGACCGCTCAGTGGCCATCGGAATGGCTCCCGAGACGGGAATGACCGGCAACAGCTACGAGTCGATGAAGCGAAACACCGTGACGGGACGATTCTACCCCCTCATGGTGGACTACGACCAGACAAGCCTCACCGTCACCGACGCAAAGGGAAACACCCAGAGCGTGAAGCGCCGCGAGGGACTCTACAACAACATCTGCCGAGAGTACTGGTTTGAAGGTACGGGATTCCAGGCACGCCTCTTCATGGGAAGCGACGCCGTGGTACACCTCATCGACGAGCCCCTGTACTACGACGACATGAAGCCCTGGCGAGAAGTAGTGGAAGATTATTTAAAGAGCAAAGAGTAGTATGAAACAATTCAGATATATCATAATGACCACCCTTGCGCTGCTGTTTACACTCACAGTCGGCGCACAGGACATCACGTCGGTTCACGGAACGGTGAGCGACGAAATGGGCGGACTGATGGGAGCCACCGTGTGCGAGATTGACGGCACAGGGCGTATCATCAACTCGGCCGTCACCGACCTCAACGGTAACTTCACCATGAAGGTGA
>CAMPCG010000023.1 GCA_946644025.1 uncultured Prevotellaceae bacterium
TGTTATAGGTGTCGGCTATCTTGCCTTGGTGGAAGATGATATCGATGGCACGGGCGTGGTCCTCGACGTAGAGCCAGTCGCGCACGTTCTCGCCCTTGCCGTAGACGGGCAGCGGCTTGCGGTGGCGTATGTTATTAATAAAAAGAGGTATAAGCTTCTCGGGGAACTGGAAGGGCCCGTAGTTGTTGGAGCAGTTGGTCACGATGACGGGCATACCGTAGGTGTCGTGGTAGGCTCTGACGAAGTGGTCGCTTGATGCCTTTGCTGCCGAGTAGGGCGAGTGTGGGTTGTACTTCGTGGTCTCGAGGAAGAACTTGTCTCCGTAGGCCAGGTGGTGTTCTGCCGACGATGCCGTGGTGGTGAACGGCGGCTCTATGCCCTCGGGGTGTGTCAGCTCCAGTGCTCCGTAGACCTCGTCGGTAGAGATGTGGTAGAAGCGCTTGCCCTCATATTTCTCCGGCAGGCTTTCCCAGTAGAGCTTGGCGGCCTGCAGCAGCGAGAGCGTTCCCATGACGTTGGTCTTGGCGAAGGTAAACGGGTCCTTGATGCTGCGGTCCACGTGGCTCTCGGCGGCCAGGTGGATGATGCCGTCAACCTTCTTCTGCTGCATGAGCTGCAGGAAGGCGTCGAAGTCGCAGATGTCCATGCGCACGAACTCGTAGTTCGGGCGGTCCTCGATGTCCTTCAGGTTGGCCAGGTTGCCGGCGTAGGTCAGTTTGTCGAGGTTGATGATGTGATACTCGGGATACTTGTTCACGAACAGGCGGACCACATGGCTGCCTATGAATCCGGCTCCGCCGGTGATGACGATGGTGCGTTTCATACGGTTATTCTTGTTTTTTCTTTTCCTGATAATACTGTACGACGGTCATGACGACTCCGAAGATGACGCCCTCCATCAGCACCGTCGACCACTCGACGGGCTCACGGAAGATGACGTCGAGCAGGACGTAGATGATGATGAACGTCACTGCTATGGCCGATGCCATTACGATGTATCTATACATGGCTGTTTGTCTATTCGGCCACAAAGGTACGAAGAAAAAACAAAACACAAGCATAAATTCGTGCAAAACTTTATTTACTTTAACCGCCAAAAACCGAAACCGACATGACCCACCGCAAGAAAGTGCACGTAAACGGCCTAAAAACCGCCATTTCTTTTGGCCGTATGGTGGGAAAGGCAGTACCTTTGCAGCGCCCAAGTAGGAGGCGACGTGTCTCACGTCGCACCAATCTGCCGGATTGCGACGTGGGACACGTCGCCTCCTACTGCAGGCCCGCTTTCTCACTTTGGGCGGTTCAAGACTCCGGGAGGAGACATTTTTTTAAGGTAAAAAGACATTATGGACAAAAGACCCGATTTCAGGCCGAAGATACTGTCGGCCATTCGCAGTTACGACAAGCAGACGTTCCTGTCCGACCTCATGGCGGGCGTCATTGTGGGCATCGTTGCCCTTCCGCTTGCCATCGCCTTTGGCATTGCCAGCGGCGTGAGCCCCGAGAAGGGCATCATCACGGCCATCGTGGCCGGGTTCATCATCTCGGCCTTGGGTGGCAGCCGCGTGCAGATAGGCGGCCCCACGGGTGCCTTCATCGTCATCGTGGCCGGCATCATCGGCCAGTATGGCATGACGGGCCTCACCATCGCCACGCTCATGGCCGGCGTGTTCCTCATCCTCTTCGGCCTGTTGCGCCTGGGCACCATCATCAAGTACATCCCTTACCCCATCATCGTGGGCTTCACCAGCGGTATCGCCGTCACCATCTTCACCACCCAGGTGAAGGACCTGCTGGGCATGACCATGGCCGAGGCTCCCGCCGACTTCATCGAGCGTTGGGCGGCCTACTTCGGCAGCCTGGACACCATCGACCCGTGGAGCGCCGCCGTGGGCCTCTTGAGCGTGGCCATCATTGCCGCTGCGCCCAAGGTGAGCAAGCGCGTGCCGGGGTCGCTCATCGCCATCATCGTGATGACCGTGGCCGCCCTGCTGCTCAAGGAGTATGCCGGGGTGACGTCGATAGAGACCATCGGCGACCGCTTCAGCATCTCTGCTCAGCTGCCCGGCGCCGTCGTGCCCGAGCTGACGTGGGACACGGTGAAGGGGCTGGTGCAGCCGGCGCTGACCATCGCCGTGCTGGGTGCCATCGAGAGCCTGCTCTCGGCAACGGTGGCCGACGGTGTCATCGGCGACCACCACAACTCCAACACCGAGCTCATAGGCCAGGGCGTGGCCAACCTCGTCACGCCACTCTTCGGCGGCATCCCCGCCACGGGAGCCATAGCCCGCACCATGACCAACATCAACAACGGCGGGCGCACACCCGTGGCCGGCATCGTCCACGCCGTGGTGCTGCTGCTCATCTTCCTCTTCCTCATGCCCCTGGCGCAGTACATCCCCATGGCCTGTCTGGCCGGCGTGCTCGTCGTGGTGAGCTACGGCATGAGCGGCTGGCGCTCCTTCCGCGCACTCATGCGCAACCCCAAGAGCGACGTCACCGTGCTGCTGATGACCTTCCTGCTCACCATACTCTTCGACCTCACCGTGGCCATCGAGGTGGGACTCATCTGCGCCTGCCTGCTCTTCATGCGACGCATGAGCGAGACCACCGACGTGCGCGCCGTCTACGACGAGATTGACCTGAACGAGGACGCCGACATGGAGCGCGGCAACCTGGAGCACCTCACCATCCCCCAGGGCGTGGAGGTCTACGAGATTAATGGGCCTTACTTCTTCGGAGCCGGAAACCGGTTTGAAGACATCATGGGACGCTACGGCCACAGGCCCAAGGTGCGCATCATACGTATGCGTAAGGTGCCATTCATCGACAGCACCGGACTGCACAACCTGGAGAACCTCTGCCTCATGAGCCAGCGCGACGGCATCACCATCGTCCTCTCGGGCGTCAACCCCAAGGTGGAGGCCGTGCTGAAGAAGAACGGATTCACCCAGCTGCTCGGTCAGGAGAACATCTGCAACCACATAGACCTCGCCCTCGAAAGGGCCCGCCAGCTGGTTTAGTCAGTCTATATGCTGTCATATTTGGTTCTGCAGGAATGAGTGTGGATAGCCTCTGACGAGACGTACTGTTTAAGGCCGGGCCACATATTTGCTTGCAGCGCACAAGTAGGAGGCGACGTGTCTCACTTCGCAACAATTTGCTGGATTGCGACGTGAGACACATCGCCTCCTACTGCAAGGTGGTGTAATAACTAATAGAAGGGATAAGTGCCACTTTTCTCCGGGATAAGTGCCACTTTTCTCTGGGATAAGTGCCACCTTTCTCACAGGAAGAAAGCATATAACTCATCCATGCCAATCTTCATCACGGCATTTATCCACTCAGACTCTTGTAGAATCCCTTATTTGGAAGGGCGTCATGCCGAAATGCTCCTTCACATACTTGCCGAAAAACGAAGTGTTAGGAAACCCCAGCTTCGTGCTGATCTGCTTGATGCTGAGGTCGGTTGACTTGAGGTGGTAGCGAATGTCCTCCAGCACGTGCTCACGAATCCACTCGTTGGCCGTCTTGCCGGAACAGGACTTACAGACGACAGTGAGATATTTTGGGGTGATGCAGAGTTCTGAGGCGTACCACTCCACGGGTCGATGCTTCACCTCGCTGGCATGGAGCAAATCGAGGAAGCGCTGGAAGTGGCCGCTGCTAGTCTTGGCGTCTGACGACAGGACACGCGTCTTGTCTGTCAGCTGTTGCTTCATGGCCCCGCAAAGGCCCAGCATGGCACAGCGAGCCAGCGACTGGATGATGTCGGAGCGGAAAGGGGCGTCGGTCCCCTTCTCCATGCACAGGCTGAGCATGTCGTAGAAACTGGTGTAGAAGCGTATCTCCTCGTCTTTGAGGCTGATAACGTGGAGCCGCTGAATATACATCACCTCGTTCCAGATGTTCATCTTCTCGCGCAGGAAGCTCTGAAGAATCTGGTTGGTGAAGAACATGGCCTTAATGTTGAAGTCGGGACTGATCATCAGGTCGGTAATCATCACATTGGCAGGAATCACAGCCACCTGATTCTGCCTTACTTCTATCGTCTGACCATTCATCTGCCCCTGTACACGCCCGCTGGTACAGATGGCGATGGCGCTCATCTGGACATGGGCTTCGCTGACCACGGCAAACTGCTGGATGCTGTCGACAATGACTATATCATTGTCTGAATACCCCACATGTACGGCTTCGTTGGTGGTGAGGGACTGCAGTGAGATTTCTTCTTGTTGCATACGATTGTCCGATTTCGAGTGCAAAGTTAGGGATAATTGGCAACAATCCGTGTTCTATTTGGGATTATTTTAAGCATATTTGACTTGTAAAGGCAAAATAGGCAAAATGACAGGCCATATAGAACATCTTGTTTAGGGAGAAATCTGCTACTTTTGCACGAAAATCAGATAAATAGACAATGAAGAGAAGTGTTTTAGGACTGATTGCCCTTCTGGCGCTATGCTGTTCTTGCCAGAAGCAGGCGGCAAATCCGGGCGGTGGTGCCAAGGAGACAAGTAGCGAGAAGGCCGCTACGAGAGTAGAGACGCGGGTGGTGTCGTCTGTCCTGACGGACAATGCCCTGACGTATGTAGGTATAATAGAGGAACGCGAGGCGACGGCGGTGAGCTTCACCGGCATGGGTGTCGTCAGGCGGATGCTGGTCAGTGAGGGACAGACCGTCGGCCGCGGCCAGCTGATTGCGGAGATGGACGACACGCAGGCCCGCAACCTCCTTGCCGGTGCCGAGGCTCAGATGGCGCAGGCCGACGATGCCTTGGCGCGCTACACGATGCTGCACGACAGCGGTTCGCTGCCCGAGGTGCAGTGGGTGGAGATACAGAGCAAGGTGGCGCAGGCCAGGTCGCAGCTCGAAGTGGCAAAGAAGAACCTGGCCGACTGCCGGCTGACGGCACCGGTAAGCGGCATCGTCGGCAAGAAGCTGGTGGGGACGGGCGAAACGGCCCTGCCGTCGCAGGCTGTGGTGAACATTCTTGATATTTCGACGGTTAAGGTGAAGGTGGCCGTTCCTGAGGCAGAGATTGGCACCATCAGCGCCAACACGCCCACCCGCATCGAGGTGGGGGCTGTCGGTGCCAGCTATCAGGGCGGAAGGATTGAGAAGGGCGTGGAGGCCGACGCGCTCACCCATACCTACGAGATCAGGGTAAACGTGGCCAACAGCGACAGGAAACTGCTGCCGGGCATGGTGGCCACCGTTCGTTTCATCTCCGATAGGTCGGAGGCCGTGGACAGAAGGATGGTTCCCGTGACGGCGGTGCAGCGGAGTGCTGACGGCAGCCTGTTCGTGTGGACGGTGGACGGGCAGAGGAAGGCCCATCGCACGACGGTCACCATCGGCCAGACGGAGGGGAACTATGTACTCGTCAGCGAAGGCCTGGACACGGGCGACCGCATCGTGACGGAGGGCTATCAGAAGCTGAGCGAAGGAACCGAGGTGATTTATTGAGGACAGAAGATGGAGAAGTTGAAAGAAAAGATGTCATGGCTGAAGTGGCCACTGGAGCACTACAGCATCACGCTGCTCATCATCCTGATACTCTTCGTGATGGGTATCTACGGCATGTATGTCATGCCCAAGGACGAGTTTCCCCACGCCACCATCCGTCAGGGTGTGGTGGTGGCGGTCTGTCCCGGCGCCACCAGCGAGGAGATAGAGCAGCAGGTGGCCCGTCCGCTGGAGCGTTACCTCTTCACCTACGGCGAGGTGAAGCGCGCCAAGACCACCACCACGTCGCAGAACGGTATATGCATCGCCATGGTGGAGCTGAACGACGACGTAA
This sequence comes from uncultured Prevotellaceae bacterium, assembly GCA_946644025.1. The sequence goes on from CAMPCG010000023.1 coordinate 5,805, forward strand.
ACAACAAGGATGAGGTGTGGTCGAAGATCAAGCACGGGCTGAACGGCTTCAAGTCGCAGCTGCCGGCCGGTGTGCTGGCCGTCGTGGTGAACGACGACTTTGGCAACACGTCGGCCCTGCTGATTGCCATTGAGAGCAGCCAGCGCAGTTACCGTGAGCTGAAGAAGTACAGCGACGACCTCTCCGACCGTCTGCGCCGCATCCCGTCGGTGGCCAACGTGAAGCTGTTCGGCGAGCAGAAGGAGCAAATCTCGCTCTACGTGGACCGTCGGCGCCTGCAGGCCTACGGCATCGGCCAGCAGATGCTCTTCTCGCGGCTGCAGGCCCAGGGCATCACCACCATGAGCGGCAGCATCAGCGACGGCGACCAGCAGGTGCCCATCCACATAGACCCCACGGAGAACAGCGTCGAGGAGATAGCCAGCCAGATCATCTTCAGCGACCCGGCTACGGGCAAGGTGGCGCGGGTGCGCGACGTGGCCCGCGTGGTGCGTGAGTACGACACCCACGCCAGCCGCATCGAGCAGGACGGCCACCCCTGCGTGCTGCTGTCGATGGAGATGAAGGAGGGTAACAACGTGGTCATCTACGGCGAGGAGGTGGACAAGGTGCTGCAGGAGTTCCGCCAAAGCGGGCTGCCCGACGATGTCACCATCACCCGCATTGCCGACAAGCCCAAGGTGGTGGCCATGAGCGTCAGCTCCTTCCTGCGCGACCTGCTCATCTCGATGGCCATCATCATCCTGGTCATGATGGTGCTGTTCCCGCTGCGGTCGGCCATCGTGGCTGCCATCACCATCCCCCTGAGCACGTTTGTCTCCGTAGCCATCATGTACATGGCGGGCATCGAGCTGAACATCGTCACGCTGGCGGCGCTGATAGTGGTCTTGGGAATGATTGTGGACAACTCGATAGTGGTCATCGACGGCTACCTGGAGTATCTCGGCAAGGGCTACGCGCCTAGCGAGGCTGCCCTTGAGAGTGCCCGCCAGTACTTCATGCCGATGATGCTGGCCACCATCTGCATCTGCGCCATCTTCTATCCCTTCCTGCTGACCTTTACGGGCATGTTCCTCGATGCCCTGCAGGACTTCCCCTGGACCATCACCATCAACCTCATGGTGTCGCTCCTGCTGGCGGTCACCGTCATCCCGTTCCTGGAGGTGCGCATCATCAAGCTGGGCAAGGTGAGCACGGGCGGCAATGCCATCACCCGCTGGGTGCAGCGCACCTACGACGGGGTGCTCGACTGGACGTTCCGGCACCCGTGGCTGACCATCGGCGGCGGCATCGGTATCATCCTGCTCTCGCTGCTCATCGTGCCTACGCTGAAGGTGCGCCTGTTCCCCTTTGCCGACCGCGACCAGTTTGCGGTGGAGATCTTCCTGCCCGACGGCAAGGGACTCTCGGAGACGGAGGCCGTGGCCGACTCTGTCTATAAGGCCCTACGCCCCGACGAGCGCGTCACGGCCATCACCTCGTTCCTGGGCTGCTCGTCGCCACGCTTCATGGATGTCTATGCCCCGCAGATGGCCGGCAAGAACTTCGCACAGTTCATCGTCAACACCACGTCGGACAAGGCCACGCTGGAGCTGCTGGCCGAATACCAGCCTCGGCTGAGCGAGGCGTTCCCCAATGCCTACGTCAAGTTCAAGCGGCTCGACTATATGTCGGTGCCGGAGCTGGAGTACCGCTTCTACGGCGACGACCTCGACTCGCTGCACGTGGCGGCAGAGCGGCTCATGGAGCGTATGCGCCCGATGCCGGAGCTGGAGTGGGTGCATACCGACTTCATGCAGCCTTATCCTATTATCAATGTGACGCTCGACCCCGTCGCCTCGGCACAGTTGGGCGTCACCCGCACCACTGCCGCCCTGGCCCTCAGCGCCACCTCCACCGACCTGCGCATCGGGCAGATGTGGGAGGACGACTATGAACTGCCCATTGTGGTGAAGGACAACAGCGACATGACCTTCTCCGACATCCAGGACCTGCCCCTGGCCACGCCCGTCACCATGCTCTCGGGCGGACTCCACACCACCAACAGCACCGTGCCGCTGCGCCAGGTGGCCAAGGTTGCTCCGAAGTGGTCGGAGAGCCGCATCATGCACCGCTCCGGCGAGCGGTGCATCACCGTGACGGCGCAGTTTGCACAGGGGGTGTATACCTCTCCCGTGGAGCAGTGCATAGCCAAGATAATGACCGACGAGGTGCAGCTGCCGCAGGGCGTTCGCTGCGAGGTGGGCGGAGAGATAGAATACGGCGACGAGGCACTGCCGCAGATCTTTGCCGGCATCAGCATCGCCATGCTCATCGTGTTCTTCTTCCTGCTCTTCAACTTCAAGAAGTACGGCATCACTACCGTCTGCATGGCGGCCCTCGCCCTGATGATACCGGGGGCGCTCATCGGTCTTGGCATGATGGACCGCGCCCTGGGACTGACCTCCATCTTCGGACTCATCACGCTGATGGGCATGATTATGCGCAACGAAATCCTCATCTTCGAGCACGCCAACGACCTCGTCAAGCAATATGTGGAGCAGCATCCCGTGCCCGGTGGCGTGCCCATCGCCAGTAGCAGTCCCGACTACCGCCGCCAATACAACGAGGCCGTCCGTCAGGCAGCCTACGATGCCGGAAAGCGCCGAATGGTACCCATCTTCCTCACCACGGCCACTACTGCCGTCGGCGTGGTGCCGATGATCATCGCCCAGTCCAGTTTCTGGATGCCCGTGGGCGTCACCATCTTTGCCGGCGGCATAGGCTCGCTCATCATGGTGGTTACCATGCTGCCCGTCGTTTACTGGAAAGTCTCAATGAAGTGAAGTATTACACCATGACTATCGCATTAAGAATGATGAAGAAGATATTATCCCTCCTCCTCTGTTCCATATGCTGCAACAGCGTTGCAGCCCAGCAGCCCTACTCCCTGGAGCAGCTGAAAGACTCGGCCCGGCGCAACAACATCGCGCTACAGAATGCCCGGCGCAGCATTGAGGCGGCTCGCCAGCAGCGCAAGGAGGCCTTCACCAAGTATTTCCCCAACGTCAGTGGTACAGGCGCATGGTTTAATGCCAATAAGGGCATGGCTCAGATGAATATCAATCCCAGCGAGGCCATCCCTCCCGCACTGTCGCCATTGCTCGCCTCGCTTCCTGCCGAGGCTTTGGCTGCACTTGCCAGTCCTGTAGGTGTCTCGATGCTGAAGAATGGCACCGTCGCGGGTGTCAATGCCCTGCAGCCCGTCTTTGCCGGAGGACAGATAGTCAACGCAAACCGACTGGCTCGTGTAGGCGAGGAAGCCAGCCAGCTGCAGATGCAGCTGTCGGAGAACGAGGTGGAGATGCAGACGGAGCAATATTACTGGCAACTCGTCTCGCTGCAGGAGAAGATGAAGACCGTTGCCGCCGTAGAAGCCCTGCTGGCGGATATATATAAAGATGTGGATGTGGCAGTACGTGCCGGCCTCACCCTCCGCAACGACCTGTTGCAGGTGCAACTGCGACAGAACGAGGTGGAGAGCCAGCGGCTGAAGCTGCTCAACGGCATCTGCATCGTCAAGCTGCTACTGGCTCAATACTGCGGACTTAGCGACACCACCTTGGTCGTCGGCCACTCCCCTGCCCCCATGGACCCAACACCCACCACCCAGCACCTAACACCCAACGTTCAATCCCTGCCCGAGTACCAATTGCTGGGCAAGCAGGTGGAGGCCGCCAGGCTGCAGCGTAATATGGAGATAGGCAAGACTCTGCCAACCCTGGCCGTCGGTGCCGGATACAACTACCACAACCTGCTGGATAACAACTGGGCCTTCGGCATGATCTTCGCCACCGTCAGCGTGCCCCTCTCTGACTGGTGGGGCGGCTCACATGCCGTCAAACGCAAGAAGATAGCTTACCAGCAGGCCGTCGACGAACAGCGCGACAAGGCAGAACTGCTGCAGATACGTATGCAGAACGCCTGGAACAACGTGGTGGAGGCCCGGCAGCAGCTCCAGATAGCCCGGCGAAGCATAGAGCAGTCGGAGGAGAACCTACGTATACACCGCGACCATTACCGGGCCGGCACCTGCAGAATGGCTGACCTGCTCGAAGCGCAGATGCTCTATCAGCAGTCGTGCGATAAGCACACCGACGCATACGCCGACCTGCAAAACAAGCTCTTAGCCTACCGCCAGTCCATCGGGGAGTGATGGTGTTTACCTTCAATTAGTTAATCTATCATAAAGCGTTGGCCGTTAAGTCGTTTCTTCGTAACTTTGGCTTTGCCGAAGTTACCTTTGTCTCGGAAACGTAAAAGAAAAACGAGTTTTTCTTTTGCGTTTCACTCGACTTTTCGTAACTTTGCCCCCACTATGGAAATGAAGGAAATGTTTGAAAGGGTGAAGCGCGCCAGCCGCAGTCTGACGCTGCTCACCGACGAGGCGCGCAACAGCGTGCTGACCGACGTGGCCCAGGCCATCGTCGACCGCCAGGAAACGATTCTCAGTGCCAATGCCGACGACCTCTCGCGCATGGACCCCGCCAACCCCCTCTACGACCGGCTGCAGCTGACGCCGGCGCGGCTGGAGGCCATCGCCCAGGACATGCGCAACGTGGCCACCCTGCCCACGCCGCTGGGTCACGTGACGAAGCAGAAGACGCTGCCCAACGGGCTGCGGCTGTGCCGTGTGAGCGTGCCGTTCGGCGTCATCGGCATGATTTACGAGGCACGGCCCAACGTCACCTTCGACGTCTTCTCGCTCTGCTTCAAGAGCGGCAACGCCTGTGTGCTCAAGGGCGGCAAGGACGCCGACAGCAGCAACCGCGCCGCCGTGGAGGTCATTCACGATGTGCTGCGCAGCCACGGCCTGGACCCCGACGTGGTGACCCTGCTACCCGCCACCCACGAGGCTACGGGGGCCATGCTCACCGCCGTGGGCTACATCGACCTGTGCATCCCGCGCGGGGGGCGGCGGCTCATCGACTTCGTGCGCGACAATGCCCGCGTGCCGGTCATAGAGACAGGCGCCGGCGTGGTACACACCTACTTCGACAAGGACGGCGACCTGGAGATGGGCCGGCGCATCGTCTGCAACGCCAAGACAAGGCGCGTCTCGGTGTGCAACGCCCTCGACAGCCTCATCATACACCGCAGCAGGCTGAAGGACCTGCCCGCACTCGTAGAGCCGCTGCTCACGCACATGCCGCCCGTCACGCTCTACCTCGACGACGAGGCCTACAGCGCCTTGACCAGCGCCAGCCTCTCCGCCGCGGCCACTATTCCCTCGCCGTCAGGCGAGGGCCCCTTCGCCTCCCTCCTCCAGAAAGCCACTGCCGACAGCTACGGCACGGAGTTCATGGACTACAAGATGGCCGTGAAGACCGTGGGCAGCCTCGACGAGGCGCTCGACCATATAGGCCGCTACGGCTCGGGCCACAGCGAGGCCATCGTCACCGCCAACGAAGAGGCGGCCCGCCGATTCCAGCAGCACGTCGATGCCGCCTGCGTCTACTGGAACGCGCCCACCAGCTTCACTGACGGCGCACAGTTCGGGCTGGGCGCCGAGATAGGCATTTCGACCCAGAAGCTGGGGCCCCGCGGACCCATGGCCCTGGAGGAAATCACCACCTACAAGTGGCTCATCGAAGGCGAAGGCCAGACAAGGCCGTAAAGCAAGGGAAGTGAAAGGTTAAGGGGAGTGAATGGGGAGTGAAAGGTTAAGGGGAGTGAATGGGGGGTGAAAGGGGAGTGAAAGGGGAGTGAAAGGGGAGTGAAGGGGACGTTTGTTCTAAAGGCAGAAAGTAATGTCCCTTTCACTCCCCTTTCACTCCCCTTTTTGTGCCGCTCCGGTAACTACTCCCCTCCCTCACAGGGAGGGGCTGGGGGTGGGTCTGCCCCTCCGCTCACTTACAGTGGAAGAAGTCGAAGTCGGCATGTCCGCCTGTCGCCTTCGTGGCGTAGTGGAAGAGGGCGAAGCGGTAGCCGCAGAAGTCGGGCCAGTCGTAGTGCATCTGCAGCGTGTCGCCGATGGGCGTCCAGTGCTCGCCGTCGAGACTGTAGTAGAAGATGGCCTTGTCCGTGAGGTTGCGGAAGTCCATGCGCACGCGGAGGTAGACCTGGGAATGGGAGTCGAGCGGTATGCGCTCTATCTCCTTGCCCTGGGCGTCGTCCTTCGCCGTGGCACGCTGCATGACCAGGAAGCGCTGTGCGCCCTCGCGCTTCACGCCGACGAAGCCATAGCGGTTCTGGAAGGCGGAGAGGCCGGCCACGTCGCCGTCGGCAAGTCCCGCGACGTCGAGCAGCACGTCGCCCGTGCAGACGGGGCCGAAGGAGCGCTGCGTGAGCGTGTTGCGGGCCTCGCGTATGTTCTTCACCACGGCGGTGGGCTTCAGCCGCAGCCAGCCGCGGCGGTCGGTGAGGCTCCAGCCCTTGGCGTCGGGAACGTGGTTCCACTGCCACACCAGCCGCAGGCCGTCCTGCGGGTGAGAGCCGAAGCGGCCCTTGCTGCGCGGACGCTTCCAGAAGTCGAACTCGTCGCTCTGCACGATGCCTTCAGAGGCGATGGGCGAGGGGTGCGGGGACTTCAAATTCCCTTGAACGGTGAGAGGAATGTCTATGCGATAGGGCGTGGTCATGTTGCGGCCCTTGGGCAGCTGGTCGGTGGTGCCGTTGCCCACGACGGGCCAGCCGTCGGCGCTCCACGTCATGGGCAGCAACACGGGCATACGGCCCAGGCTGCCATAGTCCTTGAAGAGGAAGCACCACCACTGGCCGTCGGCGGTCTGGACGATGCCGCCCTGGCCGATGCCGTTGGTGCGCATCACCACCTGGCCCTGCTCGTCGGTCATCTCGCCGCCGAACACCAGGCGACCCTCCCATCGGCCCCGGAAGAGGTCGTCGGTGCGCCACACAATCTCCTGGCGCTGGCCGTCGCAGCCCTGAATCATAAAGATGTAGTAGTAGCGGCCAATCTTGTAGCCGTGGTAGCCCTCGGCGCGCAGTCCGCGGGCGGGGTTCTCCAGGTTGGCATAGTCTATGACCTTGCGGGGCTCGCTGACGGTGACGTTCCACTGCTCGTCGACCTTCATCTCGCGCAGGTACATGGCGTGGTCGTCGAAGGTGTCGGCGGGGTGGAGCACGTATTTCCTGACCTCCGTGCCGGTGTCGTCGAAGAGCAGGCCGGGGTCGTAGCACTTGTCGGTAGTGGAGCAGTGCCAGCGCCCGTTCTCAATGTCGTCGGTGACGTAGAAGTAGGTCTTGCCCGTGGTGTTACACGTCATAATCATGTAGTAGAGCTTCTCGTAGGGGTCGTAGCGCAGGTTGGTGGCCCACTGGCCCTGCGAGTACTCGCTCTTGCCGTTGAGCAGGCGGAAGTTGTCGCCCTCGTCGAGCGCGTCGTAGGCATAGTTCACAATCTTCCAGTGTACCAGGTCGTGCGACTTCATGATGCCGCAGCCGGGGGCGAAGTGCATGGTGGTGGAGACCATGTAGTAGGCGTCGCCCACGCGGATGATGTCATGGTCGGGCACGTCGGCAAAGAGCATGGGGTTCTCAAAGCTCACCGTGTTACCCACAACACCCACATCACCCACTTCACCCACCAGGACTACTCCCCCGTTCCGCGGTATGATGACGTCGGCCGTCATCGACCGCAGTACGCTGGCCGAAGCCTTACCGTTAAGCCGTGCGTCGTCGGTGTAGGCCGCAACCTTCGTGCCTTTCCGGAAGAAGGGGCTGAGGTCGAGCTTCGTCTTGACGGGAGCCTCCTGGGCGTTGATGCCGGCTATGTACCACTGGTCTCCCGACCGGCGGGCCATGATGACGTAGCGCCCGGGGTAGCCGTCGATGAAGCGTGTCTCGTCCCACTGCGTGGGCACGTCCTTCATGAACTCCACGGCCCACCCGGGAGCGTCGTGCAGGTTGTTGGGAGCCAGGGCGAAGTGCTGCACGCTGCTCTGGAAGAGCACCGCCGTGGCCAGGGCGAAGACGTCGCTGGTGCGGCGCGTGGTGCCGTGCTCGTTGTCCTTGTTGTAGTGCTTGTTCAGCGCGGAGCCGCCGAAGTCCATCGACGCCACGGTGTTGCGCAGGAACGGGTGCAGGCAGGCGTTGAATGCCTCGGCGTCGCAGGCGCCCTGGCCGAAGTGCAGGTTCTCAGAGGCCAGCACGGCCTCGGCAGCCACGAAGTTGGGGTACATACGCTCCCAGCCGCGCGGCAGGGTGCAGCCGTGGAAGATGACCTGAAGGCCGAAGTCGTTGGCGTCGGTGAGGATGTCCTCGTAGAGCTGCATCATGGGCTGCTTGTCGCCGCCGAAGAAGTCGACCTTGATGCCCAGTATGCCGTTCTGCTGCATCCAGGCCATCTCTTTCCTGCGGGCGCTGCTCTTGTCGAGCTTGTGGCGCGGGCCCTGCGGCGCATCGTTCCACGAGCCGTTGCTGTTGTACCACAGGAAGAGGCCCACGCCGCGGCTGCGGGCGTAGCGCGACAGCTCGGCCATGCGCTCGTAGCCTATCTGGGTGTCCCACAGCGCGTCGACGAGCACCGACCGCCAGCCCATGGCGGCCGAGAAGTCGATGTAGCGCTTCTGCTCGTCGAAGTTGCAGCTGGCGTCCATGCCGATAATCCACGACCACGAGCCCTTGCCGTAGTCGTAGACCCGCGAGGGCTTGTACTTTGGCTGCACCAGGTCGTTGGCGATGGTGGTCTCGACGATGGGCTTCAGCGACGTGCCCAGGGTGATGGTGCGCCAGGGTGTGAGGCAGGGCAGCGAGACGGCCGCCGTCGTCGTGCCCTGGCCGTTCATCTCGGCCGCCATGGGGAAGCCGATTCTATAGGAGTGAGGAGTTAGGAGTGAGGAGTTAGGAGTTGCTGCAGCATCGTTTTGTTCGCAGAGCAGGCGGCAGCCTACATAGCCGCCGTCGGTGCCGCTCTCGGAGATGAGCACCCAATAGGAGTTAGGAGTTAGGAGTGAGGAGTGAGGAGTTGCTGCGCGTCGTGAACTCTTAACTCCTAACTCTTCACTCTTAACTCCTAACTCCTCACTCTTAACTCCTAACTCCTCACTCTTAACTCCTAACTCCTCACTCTTAACTCCTAACTCCTCACTCCTAACTCTGAACAGGCAGGGGAAGGTGTAGCCCTCGCCCCATCCGTTCTTGCCAGGCTGGTCGTCGGGGGTGTAGCCCGTCTCGTAGCTGGGTGCGGTGCGGGCAAATCCGGTCATGGGCTTCATCTGCGGACAGAGGAAGGTGGTGTTGCTGCTGGGGAGTACGAAGCCGGTGGCCTCGCTCTCGATGACGGCGGCCAGCGTCTCGCCGCCGCGGCCCCGCTGAGCGTAGACCTTGTAGCGGAAGGCCACGTCGCGGCCCGTCACGCGGAAGATGACGTCGAGGGCCGGGCGGCCGCTCTTCTCAAAATGGCACACGGCCTCGGTGGCGGTGTACTTCACGTGGCGCTGCTTCCACGTAGACAGCCAGTACTCGTCGCTGAAGGTGCTTACCTCGCAGTCCTTCAGCGTGAGACCCTGCGTGAGGTCGTCGAAGTTGGCCTTCAGACCCAGCGGCGAGCGCCCGATGAGGGTCGTGCCGCCAAGGCTTACCTGGTAGGTGGGCCGACCGTCGCGGTCGTCGACCTCGACGCTGACACTGCCGTCGGGACTGGCAAACTGACGGGCGGCACCGCTGGCGCAAAGGCTCACGGCCAGCACGTTACACACTAAGAAGAATCGTGCGAGCAGACTGCCACCCGCATGATTGTTACGCTTGTTTCTATTCATTTTCTGTATTGGTTTTTAGGATGTCCAAAAGGACTCTCAGACACTTTGCGCCGTCAAAAGTCCACGGCCCATGTAAGCACGTATTCCGGGGTCGGCACGACGTGTATCGTTACCTGCTGGCCGCGCTTCATGTTCTCCAACAGCAGCTCGTCGCCGACGGGGGCCGACGCGGCGCGCATCTCGAAATAGTCCAGGCGGTCTTCGGAGTGGAGCTTGTAGAGCGTCTCCTTGGCACACCACAGCACGAGCATCTGCTCCGCGCTCTCAGCCGTCTCGTCGGGGCGGATGTAGTGCGAGGCAATCTTAGCCACGCGGTCCGAGCGGTACTCTATGTCCACCCCCACACGCTGGTCGCGCGAAAGCATCAGCGCGGCATAGCCCCGCGTGTGGCTGATGCTCACCTGCCAGCCCTGCACGACGGGCCGCCCGCTCTCCTCGTGGTCTATGAGCAGCTCGGGGTCGCCGGTCATGGCCAGCAGCAGGGTCCGCACACTGTAGAACTCTTTCTGCCGGGCCGAGTGCTTGTAGGGACAATCCTGTTGGCGTAAAATAGGGAAGTGTGCAAGCAGTTCCTCCGGCTCTTCGTCCATACGCCAAAGACCCAGATGCACTCCCTTGCACACTTCCGTGATATTGCTCAGCGCCATCGTTTGACTATTCGTTTACCACCTTCTCTATCGTGCCGTCCTCGCGGTAGAACAGGCGCTGCACCTTCAGCGAGCGCAGATGGGTGACGTCGCCCGAGGGCACGCAGTCATGGTAGAGCAGGTACCACTGGCCGCGGAACTCCACGATGCAGTGGTGGGTGGTCCAGCCCACGACGGGGTCGAGCAGCACACCCTGATAGGTGAACGGGCCGTAGGGCGAGTCGCCCGTGGCGTAGCAGAGCAGGTGGCTGTCGCCGGTGCTGTAGCTGAAGTAATATTTCCCCTGATACTTGTGCATCCACGATGCCTCGAAGAAGCGGTGCGGGTCGTCGGCACGCAGCGGCCGGCCCTCCTTGTCGACGATGACGACGGGGCGCGGGGCCTCGGTGAACTGCAGCACGTCGTCGGTCATGCGGGCTACATAGCTGGGCAACGCCGCAGCACCGGCGGGGGCCCACAGCTCGGTCTTCTTGTCGGGCGCATGGCCGATGTCGGCATGACCGGCGGGAGCAGGCTCGCTGTCGGGCTGCTGCAAGGGGTTCACGCCGAGGGGCACGTGCCACTGCAGCTGACCGCCCCACAGACCGCCATAGTAGCAGTAAATCTGGCCGTCGTCGTCCTTGAACACGCAGGGGTCGATGCTGTAGGCACCGCGGATGGGGTGCTCCTGAGCAACAAACGGACCCTCGGGACGGTCGGCAATGGCCACGCCGAGGTGGAACTCGCCGTTATAGTCCTTGGCCGAGAAGACGAGGTAGTACTTCCCGTCCTTCTCCACCACGTCGCTGTCCCACATCTGCTTCTCCACCCACTTCACCTGGTCCATGTCGAGAATCACGCCGTGGTCGGTAACGGTGCCCTGCTCCACGTCGTCGAACGACAGCACGTGGTAGTCGCGCATCTGGAAGTGGCCGCCGTCGTCGTCGAACACGTTGTCGCACTCGCGGTCGTGGCTCGGATAGATGTAGAGCCGTCCGTTAAACACGTGGGCCGCCGGGTCGGCCATGTAGTCACTGGGGAATAGATACCTTGGTTTCATAGTCCTTAAGATTAAATGTATAAATTATAATAGCTTCTTTAGTTCCTCTATGTCGGGGTTGTCAATTGACGAATTTCTATTTTGTCAACAATGCCACTTATTGCCAATTGATTACCGAAATCGTCAATTGGCAATTGACGATTTTCAAATACGCCTTTCCATTCTTCGTAAAAAGTGCGCATCATCTTGATGCTGGCTTCTGAATAGCCTTTCAATCCGGGTAACTCTTGCTGTAGCAGTTTTGAAATGACGGCAATGGCATTGCTCCCCCACTTAGCTGAGCGGCTGTTGAGGGAGATGAACCTGCCAATTCCATAATTCAGTGCAAGGATTTCCTTGTTCACCATTCTTGCGGCTCTGTACCGGCTTCGCAGGATTGCGTCCTTGATGCTTTTTACCGCTTGTAGATATTCTGATGTAATCTGGCTTTGTTGCATATACCAATACGTTTAAGATATCTGAATTGTTCCGTCCTTTCCTCCCGGCTGTTGCCTGCCATCGCGTCGATGATGGTGGCAATGTCGGCCACGTCGATACATTTACAATGAGAAAACCTGCGCCCAGGAAAACGCGGAGGGCGCAGGTGCAAAATTACGCATATTTTTGGTAATGGCCAAACAAAAGCGGTGATTTTTAATTCCGTGGCTGCGTAGCGGCTTTTTCCATGCTGCCAATTACTGGTAGAGCTTGATGATTTTGTCGACCACGGGCTTGGCCTTGTGCTGGCGGTCGAAGAGCAGGGGGTAGTTGGTGCGCCCCTTGATGGGCCATCCGTTGAGCCAGGAGCCGCCGTCGCTGACGCCCCAGAGGGTGATGCGCGATATTTGCGAGCGGTGGCGGTGGTAGATGCCGAAGAGGGCGAGCCAGCGGTCGTCGAGCTCCTTCTGCTTGGCGGCGGGCAGGCCGGCGGCGTAGGGGTTGTACTTCTGCTGCAGCTCGAAGTTCTGGCTGATGTCGGCACCGCCGAAGCCCTGCGGGTTGGGCAGCACGTTGACGTCGAGCTCGGTCATCATCACCTTCACGCCACAGGCGGCGAAGGCGTCGATGGACTTCTCGTACTCGGCGAGGTTGGGGTAGTCCA
>CAMPCG010000024.1 GCA_946644025.1 uncultured Prevotellaceae bacterium
TGCAGCAACGTGCAGGTGTGTACCGCCGTGATGCAGTATGGCTACCGCATCATCGACGACCTCGTGCTGGGACTGCAGCGCTACATGGCCAAGAGCGGCATACAGCGGGTGAGCGACCTCGTGGGGTCGCAGCTCGGCTCCTTCACCACGCCGACGAACCTCGACCGCTCGACGGTGGTCTATCCAATCATTGACCGTGAGGTCTGCGTCGGCTGCGGGCGCTGCGAGGTGTCGTGCGCCGACGGAGGACATCAGGCCATCATCTTCGACCGCGAGACGCGCCAGCCGCGCATCGTGGGTACGAAGTGCGTGGGCTGCCACCTGTGCCGCCTCGTCTGCCCGTCGGGAGCTATCCGCCTGAGCAAGCGGGTAGCGAAGAAGGAGTGAAGCCCCTGACCAAGCCCCCCTGTCCCCCCTAAAGGGGAGATTCCGACGGGAAACAGTTCCCCTTTGGGGGACAGGGGGCTCGCCTTGAAATGAAAAAGAGCCGTCCAAACGCTGGGTTTGGGCGGCTCGAATTGTGAAGGCTCAAAAAGGGCGGTTTCGGTTCAGTTGGCCGAGAACTCATCCTTTCCTACACCGCAGATGGGGCATACCCAGTCTTCGGGAAGGTCTTCAAAGGCGGTTCCGGGAGCGATGCCGTTGTCGGGATCGCCGGCGGCGGGGTCGTAGACGTAGCCGCAAACATCACATACGTAGGTCTTCATAGTCGTTTGTTGTTTTTAAGGGGTTTGTAAGTTTCTATAGTCTCTATAGTCTCTATAGTTTTTGATTAATCACAGCGGTGGCGCGGTCGGCTATGGCCTCGGGGCTGATGCCGGTGAGGCAGTGGTAGTCGCCAAAGCGGCAAACCTTCTGCCCGAAGATGCTGCACGGACGGCAGTCGAGGTCGAGCATGACGGCGTTGTCGAGGCTCTGGCCCCAGCCCATGAAGCCGGCAAGGGGGTCGGTGGCCCCCCATACGGAGACGACGGGAGTGGCCGTGAGCGAGGCCAGGTGCATGTTGGCCGAGTCCATGGAAATCATCACTTCGAGGTGGCTCATGAGGATGAGCTCCTGGTGGAGGCTCTCTAGGTGGCGGCCCACGTTGAGACACTGTGGCAGCTGCTCCTCCCACTGAGCAAAGACCTCCTCCTCGTCCTTGCCGCGGCCGAAGAGGAAGAAGCGTGCCTTGGGGTAGCGGTCGGCCAGGAGGCGAATCACCTCCAGCATCTTCTCCTTCGGGTAAATCTTGCCCTGGTGGGCGGCAAAGGGGGCGATGCCTATCCACTGCTCCCACGAGCGCTTGGGCCCCACGGCTTTGGGCAGCATGTTGAGGTTGCCGCCCTCAGGGGGGAAGATGGAGGTGAAGTCTGACTGCTCGACGGGAAAGCCCAGGCGGCGGAACACTTCGAAATAGTTCTCGAACGACGTGGGCAGCTGGCGGCGCACCTTGCCTTTCTGGGCCACGAGGCGACGGCGTATCTTGCGATGCTTGTCGATGTGGTTCACCTTGAAGCGGCCCAGGTTGAAGCGCAGCCGTAGGTAGTCGGAGCGCAACACGGAGTGAAGGTCGGCCACGTGGGTGAACTGCTTGGCCACGAGTCTGCGGTAGAGGGCGTTAAGACCGCGAAAGCCGCGATACTCGCCCTTGATGTCGGCCACCATGAAGTTCACGTTGGGTGCCAGGTCCTCGAACAGTGGGCGCGCATAGCTGCGGCTGAGCACGGTGATGCGCACGTCGGGGTAGCGGCGCGCAACGGAATAGACCACGGGAACGGTCATGGCCACATCGCCGAGCGACGAGAAACGGATGACGAGAATGTGCTGGTGTTTCATGGACTATCGGGGCATCCCCTCGGCTGACGCCTCGGGAAATGGTGGTGGGGACTAAGATTTCTTGTAGAGCACAGGGTTGGTCGACGGGTCGTTGTACATCTTCATCTGTCGGTAGACTTTCATCACCTTTCGCCCCTGCTGGTAGTCGTCGAGCAGCTGGTCGATGGCCGTGGAGAGGTCGCGCTGCTGCTCCAGCAGCACGTCGAGCTTCATCTGGCAGCGTGACTTGTGGTCGTCGGTGGCATCGGTGCGTGCGACCTGCTCGCGCATGTGGTAAATCTTCAGCGCCAGGATGGACAGCCGGTCTACGGCCCACGCCGGGCTCTCGGTGTTCAGCCGGGCGTCGGGTAGGGGAGTGACGTCGCTGTACTGCTGGCGGAAGTAGCTGTCTATCTCCTCCACCAGGTCGGTGCGGTCCTGGTTCGAGCGGTCAATGCGGCGCTTAAGGGCCAGGGCGTCGGTGGGGTCGATGTGCGGGTCGCGGATGATGTCCTCGTAGTGCCACTGCACGGTGTCTATCCAGCACTTCATGTAAAGGCTGTACTCCACGGAGTCGCGCTCGTAGGGATTGCGCATGGGCGTGTCCACATTGTCGGTGAGGTGATAGTCGTTGATGGCCTGGTTAAAGATGTGGTTGGCCAGTTCTGTGAATGTCATTGCTATTTTCGATTTACGGATTTTCGATTCGGTGCTGCTGTTTACGTATGCAAAAGTATACATTCTTTCCCATATAGCCAACGTTTTTCTGCTTTTTTAAGTATTTGCGTGCCGCTTTTCAATTATTTTGATGTACCTTTGCACGCGATAATTCTTGACTATGATGTACAAAGCAGCAGACGACCGCTACGACAGCGGCATGAAGTACAACCGGTGTGGGAAGAGCGGCGTGCTCCTTCCGCGTGTGAGCTTGGGATTCTGGCACAACTTCGGCAGCGTGGACAGCTATGAGCGCAGCCGCGAGATTACCCACTACGCCTTCGACCACGGCGTCACCCATTTCGACCTGGCCAACAACTACGGCCCTGTCTACGGCTCGGCCGAGGAGACGATGGGTCGGCTCATGGACGACTCCTTCCGCCCCTACCGCGACGAGCTCTTCATCGCCACGAAGGCGGGCTACGACATGTGGCCCGGCCCCTACGGCAACTGGGGGTCGCGTAAGTATCTCATGGCCAGCCTTGACCAGAGCCTGAGACGTATGCACCTGGACTACGTGGACCTGTTCTACAGCCACCGCTACGACCCCGAGACGCCGCTGGAGGAGACGCTCCAGGCGCTTGTCGACGTGGTGCGTCAGGGCAAGGCACTCTATGTGGGCATCTCCCGCTGGCCCCTGGAGGCCACCCGCACGGCCTACGACTACCTGAAGCAGCGCGACGTGCCGCTGCTCATCTATCAGGGTCGCCTCAACATGCTCGACCGTGAGCCACAGGAGCAGGGCATCATGGACTTCTGTGCCGACAACGGCGTGGGCTTTATCTCGTTCTCGCCCCTGGCCCAGGGACTGCTCACCGACCGTTACCTCAACGGCATTCCCGAAGACTCGCGCATGGCTCAGGGCAAGTTCCTGAAGAAGGAAGTGCTCACCGACGAGCTGCTTGGCCGCATACGCCTCTACAACCAGCAGGCCGCCGACCGCGGCGAGACGCTGGCCGAGCACGCCCTGCGCTGGATTCTGGAGCAGCGCGGCGTCACCTCGGTCCTTGTGGGGGCCAGCAGCACTGGCCAGCTGGAGAAGAATTTGAAGTGTGTCCTATAGAAGCTATAGTTGCTATAGAGACTATGGCGACTATAGCGTAAAGCTGAAAGAATGAAGCAGATTCTCCTTGTGAACGACATTGCCGGCTATGGCAAGGTCGGTATGGCAGCCATGCTGCCCATCTTGTCGTATCTGGGCATTCCGGCGTTCTGCTTGCCCACGGCGCTGGTGTCTAACACGCTGAACTACGGCGAGTTCACCCAGCTCGACACCACCGAGTACATGCGTCGCACACTGCCCATCTGGCAGCGCCTGGGTTTCCACTTCGACGCCATCTGTACGGGGCTGATGTTCAGCGAGGAGCAGGCGCGGCTGGTGGCCCGCTTCTGCCGTGAGCAGGCTCAGACGGGCTGCACCGTCTTCGTAGACCCTGTGATGGGCGACGACGGCAGCCTCTACAACGGCATCGGCCAGCGTCAGGTGGAGCTGATGCGCGAGATGGTGTCGGTGGCCCATCTCACTATCCCCAACTATACCGAGGCGTGCTATCTCACCGGCGTGCAGTACAAGCCGCAGGGCATCAGCCGCGAGGAGGCTTGCCTTCTGCTCGACCGTCTGACGGCCATCGGTGCGCGCTCGGCTATCATCACCAGCTGCATTGTTGAGGGCCGCCACCAGGTATGCGGCGTCTACGGTGCCCACGATGCCCAGCCGGTACACTTCTTCCTGGAGTATCAGATGATTCCCGGTCTGTTTCATGGCACGGGCGACATTTTCTCTGCCGTGCTCATCGCCCACCTGATGAAGGACGAGCCGCTGAAGCAGAGCACCCGTAAGGCTATGGACGTGGTGAGCGCGATGATTATGCGTAACCGCGACGTGACAGACTATAACTGCGGAATCTTCATCGAGCGGTGCCTTGACCTTATAAGTTAGGAGTTAAGAGTTAGGAGTTAGGAGTTATGTGACGTTCAACTCCTAACTCCTAACTCTTAACTCCTAACTCCTAACTCCTAACTCCTAACTCTTAACTCCTATGCGTCGATGTTGGCGTAGGTGGCGTTCTTCTCGATGAACTCTCGGCGCGGCTCCACGTCGTCGCCCATGAGCATGGAGAATATTTCGTCGGCCTCGGCGGCGTTCTCTATCGTCACCAGTTTCAGCAGTCGGTTCTCGGGGTTCATGGTCGTCTCCCAGAGCTGTTCGGGGTTCATCTCTCCCAGACCTTTGTATCGCTGAGTGTGCACGGAGCGCTCGTCGCCCGACGCATATTTGTCGATGAACATCTGCCGCTGCTGGTCGGTGTAGCAGTATTCCGAAACCTTCTTATACGTACATTTATATAATGGTGGGGTAGCGATGTAGAGGTGTCCCTCCTGTATCACCTTTGGCATGAATCGGTAGAAGAGCGTCATGATGAGCGTGTCGATGTGGCTTCCATCGACATCGGCATCGGTCATGATGATAATCTTGTCGTAGCGCAGCTTGTCGACATTGGCTTCGCGGTCGCCCTCTCCGTCTACGCCGAAGCGCACGCCGATGGACTGGATGATGTTCATCACCGACTCGGCCTCGAACACCCTGTGCCATTGCACCTTCTCCACGTTCAGGATTTTTCCCCTCAGGGGCAGTATGGCCTGGAAGTGGCGGTCGCGTCCCTGCTTGGCCGAGCCTCCTGCCGAGTCACCCTCTACGAGGAATATCTCGCTGTTCTTCGGGTCCTTGTTCGAGCAGTCGGCCAGTTTTCCGGGCAGTCCTCCGCCGGTCATGGGGTTCTTGCGCTGTACGCTCTCGCGTGCCTTGCGGGCAGCGATGCGTGCCGTAGCTGCGAGCACCACCTTGTCGCAGATGAGCTTTGCCTCCTTGGGGTGCTCCTCCAGGTAGTTGGTGAGTGCCTCTCCCACGGCCTGGTTCACGGCTCCCGCCACCTCCGAGTTGCCCAGCTTCGTCTTCGTCTGTCCCTCGAACTGCGGCTCGGCCACCTTGATGGAGATGACGGCGGTGAGTCCCTCGCGGAAGTCCTCGCCCGCAATCTCTATCTTCGCCTTCTCTATCTGTTTCGATATCTGCGGGTCCTCGTCGGCATATTTCTTCAGCGTGCGTGTCAGTGCCATGCGGAATCCCTGCAGGTGAGTGCCGCCCTCGATGGTGTTGATGTTGTTCACGTAGGAGTGAATGTTCTCGGTGTAGTCCGTGTTGTACATCACGGCCACCTCTATGGGCGTGCCCTGCTTCTCGGTCTTGAGGTAGATGACGTCGTCGAAGAGGTGGGTGCGGTGGCGGTCGACGTATCTCACGAACTCCTTCAGTCCGTCCTTGGCGTGGAACACCTCTGGCTGCTTCAGGTTGCCCTCCTCGTCGGGGCGCTTGTCAGTGAGCGTGATGGTGATGCCGGCGTTCAGGTAGGCCAGCTCGCGCATACGCTTGGCTATGATGTCGTACTTAAATTCCGTTGTGGTGAAGATGGTGGGGTCTGGCCAGAACTGCTGCCGTGTGCCCGTCTTGTCGGTGTCGCCGACTATCTTTACGTCGTAGAGGGGCTTTCCCTTCTCATATTCCTGCTGGTAGATGTGTCCTCCGCGGAACACCTGCGACATCATGTGCGTGGAGAGTGCGTTGACGCAGCTCACACCCACACCGTGCAGTCCGCCCGAGACCTTGTAGGAACCCTTGTCAAACTTACCTCCGGCGTGGAGCACGGTCATCACCACCTCCAGAGCGCTCTTGTGCATCTTCTCGTGCTCGTCCACGGGAATACCGCGGCCGTTGTCCTGCACGGTGATGCTGCCGTCCTCGTTGATGGTCACCTCTATGTGGGTACAATATCCCGCCATGGCCTCGTCGATGGAGTTGTCCACCGTCTCGTTCACCAGGTGGTGAAGTCCTTTCTCACTAATGTCGCCAATGTACATGGCGGGGCGCTTGCGTACGGCCTCCAGGCCCTCGAGCACCTGAATGTTACTCGCGGAGTACTGCTGCTCCACCTCTTGCTGTATCAGTTCGTCTTCCATTATTTACGATTTTCGGATTATCGATTTACGAGCTTTCTGTCGTCCATTTTTATTATTAGGGTGCAAAGGTACAAAAAAATGTGCAACTGCCAAAGTAATTTTTGGAAGATTAACGCATTGTCTGCAAGTGGACCCGGTCTTTGAGCCGTCAGGACTGCTTCCTTGCTGAGAGAAAAGTGGTACTTATCTCAGAGAAAAGTGGTACTTATCTCAGAGAAAAGTGGCACTTATCCCTCCAAGCAAGCAGGGGCTCGTCCTTGAAATGGTACGTCTCGTCTGCAGTCGGCCTTACCTGCCGCTGCGGGCCGACGGGGGTGTTGCGGTAAAAAAAAGTGCCGAAAATTTGGCTGTTATCGCCAATTTCAGTACTTTTGCATCGTCATTCCGACAAACATTTAACTATTGTGGAGCAATGAAGCACTATTGGCACGATGACTACTGGCTTCCGCTCATGCAGCTCTATCTCGAAGAGCCTGTGGGTCTGAAGCCTCTCTACAGCCGCCATCTGGTGGACCTGAGCCTCGAGCTGCACATCACGCCGCAGGCCCTGCTGGCGCGTATGCAGCAGCTGGCCCGGCTGGAGACACCGCGCATAGAGCACCTCTGGACGATATACAGCCAAGACCCTAAGCGGCTGAAGCGGGCGGTGCGCCTGCTGCGCAGCATGAGGGGCTTTGGCGATGCCGGCCAGTTCTACGACGGCGTGGAGGTGCAGGAGACCTTCGAGAAAGACTTCCGCCCGGTGGTGACGCCCGACAAGGACCGGGCAGGCTCAGACCTGCCGCTGGAGCAGCGCTTGACGCCCGTCATGCTCGTCATGATACTCAACCTCTACTTCCAGCTCACGTCACTCACCATGGTCAGCAGCACGCCCGAGGTGAAGGAGCTGGCAAAGCTCCTGGGCCTGAAACCCGCCGACGTGGTCCATGTGCTCGACATCTTCCAGACCTGCGACCCCTACCTGGGACGCAGCGAAATGGTCATCTCGCCCCTGCTACTGCCCTGCCAGCAGGTGTGGCAGCGGTTCGGCAACCACGAGCCCGCAGAGCTCCACGCCTACGCCGAAGAACTCAAGGAATACTTTCTTTAGAGTTAGGAGTTAGGAAGCCCCACCCCCGACCCCTCCCCCGAAGGGAGGGGAGCTTTCGCGGCTTAAGCCTCCCCCTCGGGGGGAGGTTGGTGGGGGCTTCGGAGTTAGGAGTTAGGATTGCACTGCAAATAGTCAATCGTAGATAAGTAAATCGTAAATAAGCAATCGCAGTGTCTCAGACCCAGATACAGGAGCAGCGGCAGGAACAGCGGCTGCAGCAGAGCATCTCGCAGCAACAGCTGCTGCGCGCGCAGCTCGTAGAGTTGCCCATTCAGCAGCTGGCCGAGCGTGTGGAGACGGAGATGCACGACAACCCCGCCCTTGAGCCGTCGTCCGACGATGACGACTTCCCCCTCTACGACGACGGCGGCAGCGACGGTGGCAGCGACGACAGCGCCGCCGACTTCGACAACCAGCGCGACGAGGAAGACCGGCGCGACGCCCTCGACGCCGCCCTCGAAGACATAGGGCGCGACGACGAGGAGTTGCCCGTCTATCAGGGCGGCATGAACGTGGCCGACGCCGACGAGCGCGAGATGCAGCTGAGCGACACGCAGTCGTTCTACGACAGTCTGCTCGAGCAGGTCGGCGCGATGCAGCTCACCGAGCAGGACCGATACGTCATGGAGTACCTCATTCGTTCGCTCGACGACGACGGACTGCTGCGCACACCGCTCGACGCCATCAGCGAAGAGTTGGCCATCTACCACAACATCGACCTCGACACCGCCCAGATGGAGGCACTCCTCCACCGGCTGCAGCAGCTCGACCCGCCAGGCATCGGGGCACGCTCGCTGCAGGAGTGCCTGTTGTTGCAGATAGACCGCCGGCCCTCGGCCCTCGCCCCCCAGATGCGCGAAATCATTGCCGACCACTTCGACGAGTTCACCAAGAAGCACTGGGACAAGATAAGGCAGTCCATGGCCCTCGACGAGCCGACCATGCACGACGTGCTGCACGAGTTGCGGCGCCTCAACCCCAAGCCCGGAGCATCGATGGGCGAGGTCATGGGCCGCTCGCTACACCACATCACCCCCGACTTTATCGTTGACACACAAGACGACGGCACCGTCACCTTCGCCCTCAACGGCGGCGACGTGCCGCGGCTGCAGGTCTCGCAGTCGTTTGCCGATCTGCTCCACGAATACCAGAACAACCGCGACGGCCTCTCCCGCCAAATGAAGGAGGCCCTGCTCTACACCAAGCAGAAGGTGGACGCCGCCCAGAACTTCATCGACGCCATTCAGACCCGCCGCCGCACCCTCACCCTCACCATGAAAGCCATCATCGGCATACAGCGGCGCTTCTTCGAGGAGGGCGACGAGAGCCTCTTGCGGCCCATGATTCTGAAGGACGTGGCCCAGCGCACCGGGCTGGACCTGAGCACCATCTCGCGTGTGAGCAACTCCAAGTACGTGCAGACACGCTGGGGTACCTACCCCTTGAAGTTCTTCTTCAGCGACGGCTACGTCACCGAGAGCGGCGAAGAGCTGTCCACCCGGCAGATTAAGGCGGCGCTGAAAGACCTCATCGACGGCGAGGACAAGCGCAAGCCCCTGAGCGACGAGACCCTCAGCGCCATGCTGGCCAAGAAAGGATTCCCCATAGCGCGGCGCACCGTGGCAAAATACCGCGAACAGCTGGGGCTGCCCGTGGCAAGACTCAGAAAATAATTACTCCCCCCCAACTCCCCACCTCCCAATGATTATCGGAAGAAAAAGCATCATCTTCACCGCCAGGCTCGTCAGCCTGGTGTTCACCTCGTTCTACCTGCCCTTGGTGTGCGTGGTCGTGCTCACCGCGCTCTTCACCATGAGCTACCTCAGCCTCCTGCCCCTGCCCTATAAGCTCACGGTGCTGGCCGTCGTCGTGTTCTTCACCATCGCCCTGCCCATGTTCTTCGTCATCACCCACCTGGCCATGCGCCTGGAGCAGTGGACGGCCCGCGAACTGGGTCAGAAGCATCTGCGCATGGTGCCCTACGCCTTCAGCCTGGCCGGCTACGCCAGCTGCGTGTGGGTGCTCCAGTCCATGAACGTGTTCCACTTCATCCTCTCCATCGTCATTGCCACGATGGTGGTGCAGATAGCCTGTACCGTCATCAACATCTGGTGGAACATCTCCACCCACACCGCTGCCATCGGCGGCATCGCCGGTGCGCTAGTGGCCTTTGCCGAGATACTCGACTTCAACCCCGTGTGGTGGCTCTGCGCCGTGCTCTTGCTGGCCGGCATCCTGGGCTCGGCCAGCATGATGGTGCGTCAGCACACCCTGCTGCAGGTCGTGGCGGGCTTCGGCGTAGGCTTCTTCTTTGCCGGAGCCGGCATCCTCCTCTTCTAATCTTCCCTATCTTGTTACTTAAATGAGCGAAAACCATCATTACACCGGCCTGACAGACACCGAGGTGCTTCAGAGCCGGCAGCAGTATGGTGTGAACGTTCTGACGCCGCCGGTGAAGGAGACCCTCTGGGACCGGCTGCGCAACGTCCTCACCCATTGGATATCCCTTGGCATGGCCGCCCTCTCGGCCGTTGCCGCCGTTGCCGCCGTGCTGCTTGCGCCCACCATGGGCCAGGCCGTGTGGGTCATGCCCGCCATCATGCTCCTGGCCGCTACGCTGATCGTCCTGGTGGGCTTCTTCGGGGGCTTCAAGGACCCCCTGTTCCGCATCCTCATCACCGCCTTCGTCCTCTCCATCGGCATCAGCATCTACGAGTTCGAGTGGGCGGGAGCCGGGCGCTCCACCTTCTTCGAGCCTATCGGCATCATCGTCGCCCTGCTGCTGGCCACGGGCGTAGCCTTCTTCCTGGAGCGTAGCAACGAGAAGACGTTCCAGAGCCTGAACAAGGTGAACGACGACACGCCCGTGAAGGTCATCCGCAGCGGCAACGTCTGCCAGGTGCCGCGGCGCGACGTCGTCGTGGGCGACATTGTCATTGTCGAGGCCGGCGAGGAGGTGCCTGCCGACTGCGAGCTGCTCGAGTCGCTCGGCCTGACGGTCGACGAGTCGTCGCTTACGGGCGAGCCGATGGCCGCCAAGACCACTGTGGCGAAGGACTTCGACCGCGACGCCACCTATCCCAGCAACCACATCATGAAGGGCACCATCGTCAGCGAGGGCTACTGCACCGCCCGCGTCCTGGCCGTCGGCGACCGCACGGAGAGCGGGAAGGTCTTCGAGGCCGCACAGGTGGAGGAGGGCGACCCCACGCCCCTCAGCCGCAAGCTCAACGCCCTGGCCCACTGGATCACCATGGCCAGCTATGCCGTCGCCGCACTTGTCATCGTGGGCCGCATCGCCTCCTACTTCGTCTTCGCTACCGGCGGCTTCGACTGGCTCCACTTCGTCTCCTACCTGCTCGGCACCTTCATGATTGCCGTGACGCTCATCGTCGTGGCCGTGCCCGAGGGACTGCCCATGAGCGTCACCCTCAGCCTGGCCTTCTCCATGCGCAAACTGATGAAGCAGAACACGCTGCCGCGTACCATGCACTCGTGCGAGACGATGGGCGCCGCCTCGGTCATCTGCACCGACAAGACCGGCACGCTGACGCAGAACCAGATGCAGGTGGCGGAGTTCGTGGGCGACCCTCGGGAGTGGCGGCAGGGCGACCCTCGGGAGTGGCGGCAGGGAGACCCTCGGCTTACGCCTCGGGAATGGTGGCCAGAGCCGGGAGGTGAAAAGACAGACCCGCGAGTCCGCCCCCTCTCCTCTTCCCCCTCGCCCCTTACCACTATTCCCGAGGCGTCAGCCGAGGGTCTCCCTGCCGCCATTCCCGAGGCGTCAGCCGAGGGCCTCTCTGCCACTATTCCCGAGGCGTCAGCCGAGGGTCTCCCCGCCGCCGTTCCCGACGGCCTCCTTTCCGAGATGATAGCGGTGAACACCACCGCCAACCTCGACCTCTCGGTCCCCGACCGCCCCAAGGCCATCGGCAACCCCACCGAGGGCGCCCTGCTGCTGTGGCTCCACCGCCAGGGCTCTGACTACCAGGCCATACGCGAGCGGGCGACCATCGTCGACCGTCTGCCCTTCTCTACAGAAAACAAGTACATGGCCACCCTCGTGCGGTCGGCTGTCCTGGGTCGCCCCGTGCTCTACGTCAAGGGCGCCCCCGAGATTGTGATGGGCCTCTGCGACATGTCCGCCGACGACCGTCGCCGCTACGACGCCGCCCTCCTCTCGTTCCAGCACAAGGCCATGCGCACCCTCGCCCTCGCTTTTCTTGAGGTGGGAGACCCTCAAGACCGTTCCCTCCCCGCTCTCCTCTCCGCCGGGGGGCTTCGCTTCGTGGGCGTCTTTGCCATCTCCGACCCCGTGCGCCGCGAGGTGCCCGCCGCCATCGGCGATTGTCTCAAGGCCGGCATACAGGTGAAGATAGTCACGGGCGACACCCCCGGCACGGCACGTGAGATAGGCCGCCAGACGGGCCTCTGGACCGATGCCGACACCGACCGGAGCATCATGACCGGCACGGAGTTTGCCGCCATGACCGACGAGGAGCTTCAGGACCGCGTGATGGACCTGAAGATTCTGGCCCGTGCACGGCCCAACGACAAAGAGCGGCTCGTGCGTCTGCTCAAGGCCGGAGGGCAGGTGGTGGCCGTCACCGGCGACGGCACCAACGACGCACCGGCCCTTAACGCCGCCGACGTGGGCCTCTCCATGGGCGACGGCACCGCCGTGGCCAAGGAGGCCAGCGACATGACCATACAGGACAACTCCTTCTCGACCATCGCCAACGCCGTGATGTGGGGCCGCTCGCTCTACAAGAACATCCAGCGATTTGTCATGTTCCAGCTCACCATCAACGTCGTGGCCTGTCTCGTGGTCCTCGTGGGAGCCTTCCTTGGCACGGAGTCGCCGCTCACCGTCACGCAGATGCTCTGGGTGAACCTCATCATGGACACCTTCGCCGCCATTGCCCTGGCGTCGCTGCCACCCACGCGGACGGTGATGGCCGACAAGCCCCGCCGCGACACCGAGCCCATCATCAGCCGCGCCATGGCCTGCAACATCTTCGGCGTCGGGGGCCTCTTCACGCTCCTGCTGCTCGCCCTGCTGCTCTACATGGAGCACTCCTGCGGCCTCGATGCCTACGAGCTGAGCCTCTTCTTCACCACCTTCGTCATGCTCCAGTTCTGGAACATGTTCAACGCCAAGGCCTTCATGACGGGCCGCTCGGCCTTCGCCCGCCTGACGGAGTGTCGCGGATTCATGATTATAGCCGCCGTCATCTTCGTTGGGCAGATACTCATCGTCGAGCTGGGTGGCCAGATGTTCAACGTCACGCCCCTCAGCCTCAGCCACTGGCTCCTCATCGTCGGCGCCACCTCGCTCGTGCTCTGGGTGGGCGAGCTAATCAGGGCCGTGAGCCGGGCCGGCAGCGCGGCAAGGTAGTCCGGTAATTTCCAAAATAATGGGCTGAAGTTTTGCACTTTCGGCTTTTATTCGTATCTTTGCCCGGAAATTACGAAAAACCCTTAAAAGCTATTCTGTTATGACAAGAAAAGAGACAAGACTTTCCGGCCTTCTGCTGGCCGCCGTCTGTCTGCTGTCGTGTGCCGGTGCCATGGCTCAGACGCAGACGATGACCGTCAGAATCAAGGGCATGAAGTGTGAAGAGTGCGGCCACAAGGTGATGGTCGCTGTGAAGCGTCTGCCCGGTATCGAGCGTATGCTCTTCAACTACGAGCGTCGCACGGCCACCATCGACTACGACCCGTCGCTGACCTGCCCCGACAGTATCGAGGCGCGTCTGGCCGCCACCGGGCGCTACAAGGCGTCGGCTTACAGCCCCACGGACGTCATACGCCGTGGTATGGGCCTGCGCATGGACGACATGCACTGCCAGCGCTGCGCCGACCGCATCGTGGAGCGGCTGCAGCCCATGGAGGGCATAGACAGCCTGGCGCCCCACCTAGACAAGCACTATTTCTTCATTCGCTACGACGCCAACCGCACCTCGAAGGCCGACATCAAGGATGCCCTCAAGGGGCTGGGATTCACGCCCGTGAACTACTACACGGGGCCGAAGGTGGCCTACGCCTACTACAACATACCGCAGGAGCAGGCCACGCAGCAGACCCTTGACGAAGTGCTCGCGCTCGACGGCGTGGAGGACGTCAGCGTCAACCCCAGGCGGAAGTCGCTCGCCGTGACCTACTTCACCGACGAGACCACCGCCGACCAACTGCTCGACGGCATCGTCGCAGCGGGCGTCAAGGCCCAGGTGCCAGCGCCACACGAGTGTAAGGAAGAGCAGAAAGAGTAATGGGAAATGGGTAAAAGCTCTGGCTTTTAGCATGTTTTCACACTTCAGATTTCATCGTTTCGCAAAATATTCGTATTTTTGCCGCAAACTATCTATATGGGCGTAAGGTTCGACAGCACAGGCCAGCAGTTCGTGTTCGACTTCGAGCACGACGGGGCTTCCGACATCGTCCGCCTGACGGGCAATGGCTATCACAACATGACAATAGAAATAGAAGAGCTATACGCTCTGGTTGAAACAGAGGTGAAATCCGTTTTTGAGGAAGATGACACAATATTGTAGAGCCATGCACAGAATATGCACTAATAAAACTTTTTTACTAACCCTAATATTAACCTAAAAAACAAAGCTTATGAAGAAGATTCTATCTTTACTCTGCCTCATGGTGCTGGCTATCACGTCGGCATGGGCAGAAGGCGTAAAGGTGACGTGGACGACAGGCGAGAACGGAAGCTATGCTGCCGCCGCCGACCCGACCACCGCCGCCGCCGACATGAAGTACGCCGTGGGAGCCGGCCTTACGGAGAATGGCACCAGCAAAGTGGACGATGTAGTGCTCGTGAAGTTCGACCAGAACACCGGCAGCGAGAAGGGTGCCAACGGCAAACACGACCAGAACGTGCAGCTTGGCAAGTATGTCGACTTCACCTTCTCCCCCGTTGGCGGCGACTTCACGCCGACGAAGGTCAACTTCGACGTCGTCAAGGTGGGTACCGGAGACCCCAGCATCGACGTTGACGTGATTGATGCTGCCGGCAATACCATTGCCGTGGCCAGCAACGTGACCATCCGCAAGAACAGCGAGGTGACACCCTCTATGTCGCAGAGCTTCAGCGTCAGCGGCGCAGAGTCGGGAAACGGCGCTGTGACCCTGCGTATCGTCGTTGGCAAGCTGGCCAGCGGAAAGGCCGTGGCTATTACCAACGTAGTCATTGAGGGCGACCTCCTCAGCTCGGATGCTCCCGTGCTGAAGTCCACTCAGGACGTCACCCTCAAGGTGGTACCGTTCACGCCCGAAAAGACTGCCACCGCCATTGTTGCCCTCAACGGCAAGAACCTGCAGGACGGCATCTACTATCCCACGCTGTCTGAGCAGGTGGAAGGCCTGAGCCTCAGCCCCGAGAGCTTCAGCGTGCAGAACGGTGTCGTGAACCAGGAGTTCACCCTGACCTATGCACCCACAGCCGATACTGACTGGGGCGACGGAGAGGTGCAGTTCGTCGTCGGCGACATGCTCGCCACCACGACCTTCAGCTACCACGCCCGTTTGACTCCCTACGAGCCCACCACCGTCAGCGAGGCTGCCTCGTGGGACTGGGAGACGCTCACCGAGATTATCGAGCTTAGCGAGACCAGTGTGCCCTCGAGCAACGACGAGTTCGTCTTCAAGGAGTTGGAAGACCAGATCAACTTTGGCAACTTCGACGCTCAGAGCATCATCATCAGCAAGACCGTCTATCCCTCGCGCAACAAGAAGTTCCAGAACGGAACCATCAAGTTCAATACCAGCGTGGATGGCGTCATCACTGTCGACTTTAGCGACACCGGCTCCTCGGACAACAACCCCGTCAAGCGCTACCTCTATGTCAACGGCAAGCAGACCGAGTTCTTCACCCAGCGCGACGGTACCAGCGACCGTAAGGTGTCGGGCGAAATCGTGGTGCCCGCCGGCGAGGTGAGCATCTGCGGATGGGACCCCACCGCAGAGGTGAAGGATGAGGACGGCAACGTCGTAGGCACTGGCGCCAACGTGCCCATCTGCGTCTACAAGGTTACCTTCGAGCCGAGGGCTATCGTTCCCGTAGAGCCCGAGGTCGTCACCTTCGACTTCTCCAGCCCCGACTTCCGTGAGGGCATCGGCGACAGCATGAGCGACCCCGTAGGATTCATCTACAACGAGTTCTTCACCCAGAACGAACTCACCCTCCAGGTAACGGCCGGCTCGGCCCCCTCGCGCATCTACAGCGATGCCAACCGCGGACAGTGCCTCGTCACCTACAAGGAGTACACCACCCTCACCTTCTACGCCCCCGAGGGTAAGGCCATCACGAAGATTGAGTTCGTCGCTGCCGGAAACAGCAACATCAATAACTTCACCCCGTCCTCCGGCACCATCGAAGGCATGACTTGGACAGGTAATGCCGACGGCGTGCGCTTCCAGCAGGGCGGCACCAGCTATCTTGCACAGGCCATCGTCACCCTCGAAGCCGTCAGCGCCACCACCGAGAAGCTCGCCGAGATAGAGTACGTGGAGTGCCCCAACATCGCACGCTTCAACGCCCTTGAGCCCGGCACGTATGCCAAGCTGACACTTACCGACGCTGAGGTCATCGGCAAGAGCGCCGACGGTTACAGCACCGTCTTCATTCAGGACGCTACAGGAGGTGCCTGGATACAGTACATGTCGGTCAATCAGGATCTGCCCGTCAATACCAAGATGAACGGTTACATCTACACCGTCAAGCGCAACGCCGCCGGAAAGGACGCTCACCTCAAGGAGGCCGAGGACACGCCCCTCAGCATGTTCGAGAGCACCGAGATGGAGCAGCCCACCGTCTACACCTGCGCCACCATCGCCGAGGCCAACGAGAAGGTCGACATGCTGGTGAAGCTCGAGGGTGCTACCTTCACCGCTACCAGCGCTACGGCCGGAACGCTCACACTGGGCGAGGAGACCATCAAGGTGAACAACGGCAACGCTACCGCCAACCAGCAGCTGCACATGCTCGACGACTTCACCAAGGACGAGACTTGGGAGAACGTCACCATCGTCGGTATCAACACCATCGCCTACGGCATCCTGCCCATCAGCATCGAGATTGTGGGTGAGACCGAGGCTGGCGAGGAGCTCAACGTCGAGCGCTATACCGGTATGGGCTACGCTCCCACATACGCTACCGTCGACCTGACCGCCGCCAAGGAGTTCCTCGGCGTAGAGGACCTGACTACCACCACGCTCACCATCATCAACCCCGACGGTTCGGAGGTAGCTGACTATGTCGGCTACGACGGATGGTTCAACGCCGAGGGCACTGCCGAGACCTGGAGCTCACTCAACGCCGAGGGCAACGTACGTCCCGGTATCAACGTCAAGTTCTTCGAGGCTATACCTAACGGACAATACTCCGTCTGCGACATGAACGGAGCCGACGTGATAGGAAATGTCTACACCACGAAGTGGGCCATCAAGGCCAACGGCAAGACCTACACCTACACCATCAACGTGACCTTCGTCGAGGCTCCCGTAGTAGAGCTGGAGAAGAGCGACCTCAGCATCGTGGCCAGCGTGGGGTACCCCTCCAACTGCGCCCCCTATCAGGAGCAGACCCTCACCCTCACCGACGAGCAGGTGCAGAGCATCCTCACCGAGCTGGGCCTGGAGAGCCTTGCCGATGCCGATGTCTATGGATACAACCCCACCACGGGTGAGCTGCTCAGCAACTATGAAGGATTCGACGGCTGGCGCGACACCAACGGCGACTTCGCCAACCACACCGGCGACAGCACCGTGCCTGCCTGCGTGAAGTACACCGACGGACAGAACTACTACTGCTATGCCATCAGCGGATGCCCCGAGCAGACCATCAAGACCTACTGGGCCATCGCCAACAAGGAGAAGTATGTCCTCGTAGAGATTGACTTTACCTACACCGCCGCACAGAAGATTGAGCGCCAGATGGTCGACCTCGGCATCAAGACCTCCGTCGTCTACGACGTCAACGAGGCCGCCTACACCGAGAAGATGGCTACCATCACCGACGAGCAGCTGCAGCAAATCCTCACCGAGCTGGGACTGGAGAGCGTCCAGGACGAGGCCTGCGAGGTCTACATCTACAATCCTTCGACCCAGGAGCTCGTTATCGACGGCAACGACGGATGGCGCGACGCTAACGGTGACTCACACGGCTGGACCGATAATGCCGAGACTCCCATCTGCGTCAAGTTCACCGACGGAATCAGCTACGCCTGCTACAACAAGGAGGGCGTCAACGCCGGCACTTACACCGCTTACTGGGCCATCGCCAACGACACGAAGGCCGTGCTCGTCCAGATTGACTTCATCTACGAGGGTACTGTCGACGGCATCGACGCTATCACCGCTGCCCAGAACGGACAGCCCATCTACAACCTCCAGGGCCTCCGCCTTGAGAAACTGCAGAAGGGTCTCAACATCGTGGGTGGTAAGAAGATTATCGTGAAGTAATAATTCGGGAGAGCGAGGCGAGAGGATAGCTCTGCAAGCCAGGGCTAACCTCTCGCCACTATTCCCGAGGCGTCAGCCGAGGGCGTTCTCCCCTCACTAAAAAGGGCGGG
>CAMPCG010000025.1 GCA_946644025.1 uncultured Prevotellaceae bacterium
CAGAGGAAAGTGGCACTTATCTCTACAAGCAAGCATGAATAGTGCGTCTCATCCGCACTAATTCTTGTAGAGCCAAATTATCTATACATAAGAGATTAATAGAAATTATCTATACATAACACTATTCTTTAACCAACCATTCAATTATGGAAACAAAAAAACTATTGTTCAATTGGCGTAACGTTCCGATAGGGACGCTGACACCGTGCCTCGGACGGGCATTGCGGCGCTGCCTGGCAGCACTGCTGCTACTCGTCCTGGCGCAAGGGGCGTGGGCAGGAGTGCAAGAACCACGCATCGAGAACTTCTCCAAATCGGTGTCGATTGACGGGAAGCTCCATTATTCGTTCAACGTGCTCTTCTTCAGGGACACACGCAACAACTACTTCTGGCGCGGCGACAACGTCGGCGGCACCGGTAAGACAGTGCTGAAGATTGATGGAAATACCATCTGCTCGTTCAAGGAATTGCTCTCCGGCTACTACACAGTTGGCAGCAATAAAGATGATGAAGCCGATAACTTTGTACAGAAATACGACGGCTTAGTCGTCACGAAGGAGTATAATATCAGCGGCGTGACAAATGTCTACGTCTCTGCCATCAACCCTTGCTATGGCTCGGGTGACAAGGATAACTATTGGATTACCATCGACATAGCCTTTGAGCGCAATTTCGTTGGCAAGCAGTGGGCCATAGGCTGGTCGGGCTACTGGAACTACGACAACGGCAGCGGCAAGCAAGTCGACCAGACGCTCTTCACCACCGACAAGCCCACAGTGACGATGCCCACCATCACGAGCAGCAACTTCTCACGCTCTTCCAACAAGAAGATCAAGCTCAACTACCCGTCGGCTACGGGCTACTCCGGCTGGTCCACACAGGCCATTATGTACAAGTCGGACTGCACCAACAAGTGGATGGATCCCACCAGCAATGCCTACGGCACGCTGACAGGTACTGGCGAGTTCGCCGTCGACGACAACTACACGCCGGTGACCATCTACCCGCGCTTCGAGTACTTCAAGAACGCCAACCCCGCCAGCGCCGGCAGTGGATCCAAGGTCATACGCTTCGACAAGGACTACGGTGTCATCACCATCCCCGGACAGCCGCGTCCCAAGAACATTCTGGTGTCCGGCTCCAACAGCTACAGCAAGAGGGTGACCATCAGTTGGGAGCGCGATGCCTATGACAGCAACACGGCCACCAACGGCAAGTGGATTATCTATCGCAAGATAACCGGCAACCCCTCGTCGCAGGTAAAGTTGGGCGAGACGGCCAACGGCACTAATTCCTATACCGACACCAGCGGCGACCTCGCATACGGCACCTACTACACCTATACCGTGTGCTACCAGCCTAATGGATGGACCATCAGCAGCGAGGGCGATGCGGAAGGGCTCAACGGGTATGTCCGCTACAAGCTGGAGCGCGACTTCGCCTTCTCCAACCTCTCGACTTCTGTGGCCGACGGCAAGATCACCTTCTCGTGGAGCCACAGCGCCATTCAGGATGCCAGCACAGCGAACACCTATAAGCTTTACGTGCAGCGCAGTGACGACGGCGGCACAACATGGACCGACCTGCGCACCGACAACATCACCAGCTCATCGACAACGAGCGGCAGCTACACCGATGCCAATGTTAAGACGCACAAGCCTTACATGTATCGCCTGAAGATCAACGTGCAGGACCAGGACACCTACAGTACCGTGGAGACGGCCACCGTGACCACCGGCTCCAACCTGACGGGCTTCACCGCCTCGCGTGGCGCCTACAGCACGTCGGTGAAGCTGGCCTGGACGGTGAACCAGATAGGCACCGACCCTACCTACTTCACCCTGCAGCGCCGACCCTTGGGCAGCACCAACGAGTCGCTCTGGGCCGAAATCTACACCACCAGCGGCACGGCGAGCAACTACAGCTACGACGACAACACCGCGCAGCCCGGCTCGTTCAACGAGTACAGGCTGAAGATATTCGACATCTACAACGGCACGCGCTATGAGGGCACGGCGAAGAAGACCGACGGCTTCTGCCTCTCCACAGGCGTGGTCAGTGGACGCATCACCTACGGCTCAGGCACGGCAGTCGAAGGGGCGAAGGTGACGCTGAAATCGACCAATGCCGACGGCAACGTGGTGAAGAGCAACCGCTCCATCAAGTTTGACGCCAGCGCTGGGGAGGGCATGAAATGCAGCCTTAGCCAGGACGAGCTGACGAACATCTTCGGCGGAGACTTCACCGTGCAGATGTGGGTGAACCCCGACACGCTGAACAACATGAACAGCGGAGCCAACAAGATATTGTTCGACGTAGTGAACACGTTCTCTATCTATCTGATGAAGTCGGGCGACGGAACATTCCTGATCAAGAACTATATTGATGGCACCAACAGGTGGAACAAAAATAATATCATTCCCGGTGGCCAGTGGACCCACCTGTCGTTCGTTTATTCCAACGGCGTGCTGAAGATAATGGCGCGCCAGAGCGAGCAGCAATGGCTGCGCAATTACACAATGACCGGCCATTCTGTCAATACCGCCAATCTGTCCAACGCCGACGGCTTTGTGCTGGGCAACTCAGGAGCGATGAACTTTGGAGAGCGTTTCTCCGGCTATGTGGACGAGCTGCGCATCTTCAACCGCGCACTTACCGACGACGAGATTGTAAAGAACTTCAACCACACGCTCAATGGCTCGGAAGAGGGTCTGCAGGCCTACTACACCTTCGACGAGGGCATAGAGAACCAGACCATCGCCTACGACTTCAGCAAGCAGAACGGCCTGAGCAACGGCCACCACGCGCTGGCCAACGTGGCCGCCAAGAGCGAGCAGAACGTGGTGCCCAGCGACAATCAGCTGAGCCTGATGACCTACACCGACCAGGACGGCAACTACATGCTGCGAGGAATACCCTTCCAGGGCGAGGGCACCAGCTACACCATCACCCCCACGCTGGGCGTCCACCGCTTCAACCCCAACAACGAGAGCCGCTTCTTCAACCTCAACTCCCTCTCTTACAGCGGCGTGAACTTCGAGGACGTCTCTTCCTTCCCCGTCAGCGGCCGCGTGGTCTACGACGGGACCAACATCCCCGTCGAGGATGTCCTGGTCTATGTCGACGGCAACCTGGCCGCCCGTGACGGCGAGGCCATCAAGACCAACGCCGACGGTGAGTTCAGCGTCGACGTCCCCATCGGCGACCACTTCCTGCAGGTGAAGAAGAGCGGCCACGTCTTTGCCGGCAACGGCCGCTTCCCCGCCGACCCCGACAGCGTGGGCACCCGCTTCACGTTCGAGGCCGAGCAGCGCGGCCTCACCTTCCACGACAGCACGCGCGTCGTCGTCGCCGGTCGTGTGGCCGGTGGCGACATACAGTATGCCAAGCCCCTGGGCATGCGCCAGAGCGTCGCCAACATCGGCAAGGCCCGTCTCACGCTCACCTACGCCAACAGCGAGAAATACTTCATCAACGCCACCGAGCAGGGCACGCCCGTCAGCTGGGACAACAACACCGCCAGTCAGCGCGACTTCGACGCCCCCGACAACATGGGCAGCAAGGCCTACGTGGCAAAAGGTGCCAACAAGGTGACCATCGAGACCGACGGCGAGACGGGCGAGTGGGTGGCCGAGCTGCTGCCGCTGAAGTACACCGTGGAGAGCGTCGAGATACCGTCTAACAAGGACATCACCTTCAGCAACCTCCCCGACATCGACGCCACCAACCCCACGCGCGTGCTCACCGACACGCTGGCCGGCAGCGACGAGAAGTTCCAGTATGTGGCCAGCGCCAAGATAGCGTATAAGAGCAAGAGCATCATCGACCTCACGGAGAACGCCGACGGCGGCTTCGGCGACAGGAGCCTACGCGTAAAAGGGCTCGACGGCAAGGAGGCCGACGTCGACCTCTACACCACGGCCGACGGCGCCGTCAGCTACACCTTCGGCTACCCCGTCTATCAGGAGATGGGCATCTACACCTACCATCTCCATGCCTACGAGCGCTATGAGAACCGCGACGTGACGCCGGCCCTCGAAGACCTCGTGCCCCTGGCCGAGAAGCAGGTGAAGATTGAGAACCAGTATGCCACGGGCGTCATGGTGAGCCTGGCCGACGGCTCCATCGTCGAGGGCAACGAGAAGGAGTTCACCCTCGACTCCCTGGGCTGCCTCTCGTATACCTTCACGGCTGGCCTGCCCAACATCCAGGCGCCCTTCACCCGTGGGCTGTCGATAGCCTTCGAGAACGGCGGCACCTGGCTCAGCTGGGAGGGCAACGCCACGTTCAAGGCCATCGTGCTGGGAGCCATCTCCACGGGCAACAACTTCACCACGCAGGCTCCCGACCAGGTGCTGATGGTGCTGCGCGACCCGCCCGGCACCGGCTCCAGCATCACCTATTCGAAGGGCACCTCTCACACCGAGGAGGGCACGCTGAGCATCAGAGCCAAGGCGGGCGGCTCCTTTGAGTACTTCACCAACGGCGCCATACAGATAAAGACGGCCAACGGCGTCGGCGTGGCCGTCATCACCGAGAGCACCGTCAGCGGACAGACAGGCGGCTCGCTGGAGACGAGCGCCACCGTGGGCACAAACAATTCGTGGGCGCACACCACCGTGCTCAACGAGGACATCACGACGAGCGCAGAGCCCGACTTCGTGGGAGCCCCCGGCGACCTGTTCATCGGCGTGTCGAAGAACACCATCTTCGGCGCATGCCATGTCGTCAAGGTGAAGAAGAACGAGGTGAGCGGCAGCTACGAGCTGGCGATGGAGGACGGCTTCAGCGCCGGCGAGCAGTTCGGCACCACCTTCATGCACACACAGCACTACATTGAGAACCGGCTCATCCCCGACTATGAGAAGCTGCGCGACAGCCTCCTCATCGTCGTCGCCGACCCCACCACCGTGGCACATCCCGCCAAGGGTGAGAACCCGCTCTACGTGACCACGCTTCAGAAGACCGACGAGAAGTTCGGAACGAACAACAGCGACAAGACGGTATGGGGCAGCGCGGCCAAGGAGATGGCGAAGGGAACAGATGCCGACGGCATCTTCCGCGGCCCGTCGTACTGGATGATTCTGCCAGAAGACTGGAAGACGTCAGGAGAAATCTATCAGGACATGGTGCAGTTCTACAACGAACAGATCAAGGGCTGGCGCAAGCAGCTGGCACGTAATGAGGAAGCGAAGGTGCTGGCCATCAAGAACCGCGACGAGTATCTCATCGACAACTACACCATAGACGCCGGCGGAGCCCTCACACGCACCACCGAGGTGACGGACGTGGACAGCCACTCGTTCGAGAACACGGAGGAGATTAACGCCGTGTTCTCCGATTCCGGTAAGTTAGACCAGGACGGCAACGGCTTTGAGATGAAGATTGAAATCTATAGCAACTATTCTGCCTCCACGACCTACGTGAATACCGACGAGAAGACGACCGGCTTCAGCTTCACGATTGCTGAGAGCGGCGACGACGACTATCTGTCGGTCGACGTGTTCAACGCTCCCGACAACTACGGCCCCATCTTCTACACTCGTGGCGGCGCCACCAGCTGCCCCTACGAGGACGAGATTCAGACGAAGTACTACGAGCCTGGCACCGTCATCTCAGAGAAGACTGTTCAGATTGAGAAGCCCGAGATTGAGGCTGCCTCTCAGCTCATCACCGGCATACCCGCCGGCGGCACAGGCACCTTCAAGGTCTATCTGCGCAACAACAGTGACACTGGCGAGGACGTATGGTACAACCTGAACGTGGTCGACACGTCGAACCCCGACGGACTGATTGTCAAGATGGACGGTGTGAACATCAACAAGGGCCGTACCATCCTGGTGCCCTCCGGCGAGACCATGACGAAGACGTTCACCGTGGAGCAGTCGAACCCCGACGTCCTGAACTACGAGGACATCATGCTCCGCATATCGTCAACCTGCCAGGCCGATAACACGGGCGTGTTCCCGGAGATTGCCGACACGACGATGGTTTCGTTTTTCTTCCAGCCCACTTGCTCTGATGTGCAGCTGGCTGCTACCCACAGCCTTGTCAACACCGACACCGAGACGGCGCAGACACTGTCCATCAGCGGCTACAACTACTCGATGGCCTCTCTGACGGGCATCCGACTGCAGTACAAGGGTCAGAACGATGCTAACTTCAAGACCCTTCAGGAATACACCAAGGACGAGGAGAAGGTGGCCCATGATGCGAACCTGCTTCTGCTTCCAGCCCTCGAGGGAACGAGCAAGCTGAACTATGTTATCGACCTTCGTCAGAGCGACTTCAGCGACCAGACCTACGTGTTCCGCGCCATCACGGTTTGCGACCAGGGCGGTGTTGAGGTGAACAACGAGAGCCAGGAGCTGACCATCGTCCGCGACATGGCCCGACCACAGCTCATGGCAACACCTTCGCCAGCGAGCGGCATCCTGAGCAGCGGCGACGACCTCACCATCACCTTCAACGAGGACATCAAAAGCGGCATCCTGTCGAAGACCACTAACTTCGACGTAGTGGGCGTTCTGAACGAGAGCGAGGTGGCTCATGACGTTGCCCTGAGCCTGACAGGCGAGAACGCCGCCAAGACCGAGGGTACAATAGACCTGAGCGGCAAGTCGTTCAGCGCCAGCCTGTGGGTGAACTACAGCACCGACGGCCGTCTGCTGATGCATGGCACCAAGGATCAGAACTTCACCGTCGCCATAGAGGGCGGCAAGCTCGTGGCAGCCGTTAACGGCACCAAGGCCACCTCTTCGGCCACCCTGCCTGCTGGCAAGTGGATGTACCTGAACGTGAGCTACGACGCTGAGAACAACACGGTCAGCGCCGGCTACGCCAAGGATGCCGAGACCGTCTCGCTGCTGTCTAACGCCGAGCTGCCCGCCTACGAGGGCAACGGCCCCGTCAGCGTTGGCGGTGAGAACCTGACCGCCAAGGTACAGGAGCTGGCCTTCTGGAACAGCGCCCGCTCCATGGCCGAGGCCCAGGCCGACATGTACACCACGAAAAGCCAATTCACCAACGGCCTCATCGGCTACTGGCAGCTGAACGAGGGTCACGGTGACGTGGCCACCGACCGTGCCCGCAGCCGCAACATGACGCTGCCCGGCACAAACGCCTGGTGGATAAACGGCGACAACTATGCGCTGACACTCGACGGCACGAAGGCTGCTGCCCTCAACATCGGCGCACTGAACACCACGGCCTCGGAGGACTACCTCATCGAGGCTTGGTTCAAGGCCGACAAGAGCAACACCACCACCGCTTCCATCCTCAGCTCGCAGGTCATGGACCTGCGCCTCAACGCTAATGGCAAGATGGAGCTCGCCCTCGGCGGTTCTCCCGTCGAGGTGATGAGCACCGACCTGCGCGACGGTCAGTGGCACCATGTGGCCGTGAACGTGTTGAAGAGCACCAACGGCAGCGGCATCATCTACGTCGACGGACAGCAGCGCAAGCAGCTCGCCAGCTCGGCCATGCCCGCCCTCTACGGCGACAGGCTGATGCTGGGCAGCCACCGCACCAGCCTCGACGGGCAGGGGCTCTACACCTACGACCAGATGCTGAAGGGTGCCATCGACGAGGTGCGCATCTGGAAGGGACGCCGCACGGCCGACGTCATCAGGAACACGATGCATCAGCGCGTAAAGACCGACGAGACGGGTCTCGTGGCCTACTACCCAATGGAGAGTTTCGTCCTCGACTCGTACAACCAGCTCGTATCAACCGCTACGTTGTCTGACGTCACAGAGAAGCAGGCCGGAAACATCGCCTTCTACACCGAGGGCGCCGCTACCACCACAGGCACCGCCAGCAAGGACAACACTGCTGCCCTGAAGCCCGCACCGACCATGGAGAGCGTGCAGTTCTCCTTCGTGGCCAGCGAGCGACAGATCAAGGTGAACCTCGAGGAACAGCCCGCCAAGATAGAGGGATGCAACATCTACATCACCGCCAAGAACGTGAGGGACATCAACGGCAACGCCGCCCTGCCCATCACCTGGAGCGTCTTCGTGCAGCAGAACAACCTGCGCTGGCAGGAGAACGACATCGCCGTGACAAAGACAGACACCGAGGATGCTCAGTTCACCGCTACCATCGAGAACCGCGGCTCGCAGAGCGAGTCCTGGAGCCTAAGCGGTCTGCCCACATGGCTGAGCGCCAACGTGGAGGGAGGTACGCTGTCGCCGCTGACGACTGGTAAGCTGACGTTCACCGTGGCCGATGTCTTACCCATCGGCACCTACGAGACGACCGTCTACCTGACGGGTTCGCAGAGCATTGCCGCACCGCTCTTCATCACCGTGACCTGTGAGGGTGACGCACCGCTGTGGAATGCAGTACTCGGTGAGACGACGATGACCATCGTGGGCACCCTGAACATCGACGGAGTGCAGAGCAGCGACACGAAGGACCTGGTGGCCGCCTTCAGGGGCACCGAATGTGTCGGCGTAGCCAGTCCGAAGTACTTCAGCCGCTATGACAGCTACATGGTGATGCTCAACATCTACGGCAAGGACGAGGCTGAGCTGACCTACAAGGCCTACGACGCCTCGACGGGCACCATCTATCCATCGGTCAACGTGAGCAACGAGAGCGCCTTCACGTTCGTCTCCGACAAGGCCATCGGCTCTTTCACCGAGCCCGTGGTGTTCGCTCCGCTGAACGAGATTGAGCAAGACCTGAGCCACGATAAGGCTTCGTGGAAGTGGTTCTCGCTCTACGTACAGCCCAAGACGAACGACGTAAGCGTGGTGTTCAAGGACGCCAAGGACGCCATCAACACCATCACCGACGGACAGAACTCGCTGATTAACTGGATGGGCGGCCTGAAGAGCTTCGCCTACGACAAGATGTACAAGCTGAACTCCGCCGAGCCCTACGAGGAGACCCTCATCGGTGAGCCTGTGAACTATGCCGAGACAGACATCACGCTGAAGAGCGGCTGGACGTGGATTGGCTATCCCTGCCAGGCTACGAACTCGCTCGACGCCGCCTTCGCCAGCGTGGCACAGGAGGGCGACCTGGTGAAGAACCAGACGAGCTTCTCGTGCTACACGGAGGGTGAGTGGGTAGGTCTGCTGAAAGCACTGGTTCCCGGCGACGGCTACATGTATAGCAATAGCGGCGCGGCCAAGACCTTCAACTACCCGAAGCCCATTGTCAGCGGACGCAGGAACGCACCTCGCCGCATGGATAGCTCCGCTCAATCGTCACCGCTCACCAGCCTGTTCGAGGACAACATGACCATGATTGCCGTGGTGAAGAATGGCAACGAAGTGGTTGCCGATGCCCAGGTGAGCGTCTATGCCGGCACCGAGCTGCGCGGACGCTCTACTGAGGCCGTGAGCAACGACCGCCACTTCCTGACCATCGGCGGAGAAGGCGGACAGGACGATGTGCTGACCTTCGTCGTAAAGACTGAGGACGGAGAGTTCATGCTTGCCCAGACCGAGGCCTTCCAGACCAACGCCATGCTGGGCACGATGGCTCAGCCCTACGAGTTACAGCTCGGCGAGGCTACCGGCATTGATATGACTTTGTTCAAGGGTCAGATCAAGGGCATCCAGCTTTATGATGCCAGCGGACGACTCGTGCGCAGTGTCGACAGCCCGACACGCCTCCTGACTAAGAAAGACCTGAAGGCTATGCCATCGGGTGTATACTACCAACAGGTGATCTTCAAGAACGGACTCACACAGGTGCAGAAGCTGATGAGATAAGTCGTATTGGCACTATATGAAAAATCCCCCGCCGCCCACAAAGAGGCTGCGGGGGATTTTATGTTTCAAGTCCTTTTTCCCTTTCTGTGCAATAAAAGTTGGTTTCTGAGCGTTAAATAATCGTTGGGGGTATTGTTCTGCCCCTGCCCCCTGCTGAACAGGGGATGCTCTGTTCGCTACATGGGGCTGAGAGTATGAAGCGCTACGCGTACATATTATTCTTCCTGCTGGGCATCACCGCTCTTGCCATGCCCCCGCAGGATGACGTTACACGGACTGGTGGCAGGCCCGCGCAGCGCAGCCGCGCTGTGGGCGGCGGCGATGATGCTCCTGACCGTCAGGCTCGGGCAGCGCGGCCGCCACAGGGCGACCGACAGTCGACGGGTGGCCGTCCGGCGCTTGGGGCCCGACCGGCTCGCGGAGCCCAGGCCGACAGCGCGAAGACGCAGCCCAAGGCGCAGCCGAAGGCACAGCCGCGCTCGCTGAAGGTGGAGGACGACACCATTCCCGACTCGCTGCTCCACGCCCGATGGCGCATACAGCCCACGGTGCCCATACTCTACCACGACCTCGACTCCAGCGCCCTCGACCTGCGTATGCCCGAGAACATACGCCAGGAGGCCGTATACAACGACTCGCTCAACCTCTACTTCGTGGGCTCCATACTCGGCAGCCAGTCTACGGGCGGCAACGCCAAGGGTGGCTCGGCGGCCATAGGCAGCAACTACCTGGGCGCACCCATCGTGATGACGCCCGAGGAGTATATGCTCTGGAGCGAGCGCCGCGCACGCTCGCAGTACTTCCGGCAGAAAGACATGGAGAACGTCAAGGCCAAGGGCGAGAACAAGTTCGACTTCGCCGACATGCAGTTCGACCTGGGCCCGGCCGAGAAAATCTTCGGACCCGGCGGCGTGCGCGTCAAGACGCAGGGAACGGCTGAGCTGAAGGTGGGCGCCACGCTGAAGAACATTGACAACCCCTCGCTGCCCATCAACAACCGCAAGACCACGTCGTTCGACTTCGACGAGAAAATCAACCTCTCGGTCAACGGAAAGGTGGGCGACAAGGTGAACATGAACCTGAACTACAACACCGACGCCACCTTCGACTTCGACACGAAGAACCTCAAGCTGAAGTACGACGGCAAGGAAGACGAGATGGTGAAGCTGGTAGAGGCCGGCAACGTCACCTTCCCCTCGAACAACTCGCTGGTACACGGTGCCTCGTCGCTCTTCGGCATCAGGACCGACTGGCAGTTTGGCAAGCTCAAGCTGCAGACCGTCATATCGCAGAAGAAGTCCACGTCGAAGAGCGTCTCCTCGCGCGGAGGAACGCAGACCATGCCCTTCGAGATTGACGTGGCCGACTACGAGGAGAACCGACACTTCTTCCTCTCACACTTCTTCCGCGAAATCTACGACCAGGCCATGTCTTCGCTGCCCAACATCACCACCGGCGTACACATCAACCGCGTAGAGGTGTGGGTGACCAACAAGACGGGCACCACGTCGAACTCGCGCAACCTCTTCGCCTTCTCAGACCTGGGCGAGAACCGACGCATCAAGAACACCGCCCGCTGGTCGCCAACGGGCATGAACGTGCCGTCGAACCTGGCCAACGACGAGTACTCCACGCTCGTCTCCGTCATTGACACCGCCTCGCGCTCGGTGGAGGCCGTCACCGCCGAGCTGGAGTCGTGGGACCGCTTCGAGGGCGGCGAAGACTACGAGAAGCTGTCCAGCGCCAGGCTGCTCAGCTCGACAGAGTACACCGTGAACGCGGGCCTGGGATTCATCTCGCTGAAGACCGGACTGCAGACCGACCAGGTGCTGGCCGTGGCCTACGAGTATACCTACGGCGGACGCACCTACCAGGTGGGAGAGTTCGCCACCGACATGACCAACACCAACCACTGCCTCTTCGTCAAGGCGCTCAAGAACACCAGCAACAACCCACAGCAGGCCAACTGGGACCTGATGATGAAGAACGTCTACTACCTCGCCTCGAGCGTGGAGCAGACGGCTTTCCGCATGGACATCAAGTACCAGAGCGACACCACCGGCACATACCTCACCTACCTGCCCGAGGAGAAGCTCAAGAGCATCACGCTGCTGAAGATGATGGGTCTGGACCGACTCGACGCCAACATGAAGCCCCACGCCAACGGACAGTTCGACTACGTCAACGGCTACACCGTCAGCAGCGGACGCATCTTCCTCCCCTCGGCAGAGCCCTTCGGCAGCTACCTGAGGCGATACCTCGAGAGCCAGGGCATGGGTCACGTGGCCGACACCTACTGCTTCGACGAGCTCTATGACTCGACAAAGACCGTGGCGCGACAGATTGCAGAGAAAGACAAGTTCCTGCTCACGGGTCAGTTCAAGGGAACGTCGGCCAACGTCATCTCGCTCAACGCCTTCAACGTGCCGCGAGGCTCCGTCAAGGTCACGGCCGGAGGCGTAGAGCTGCAGGAGGGCAGCGACTACAGCGTGGACTACTCGGCGGGAGAGGTCACCATCCTCAACCAGAGCATACTCGACGCCGGCACCAGCGTGCAGGCATCCTACGAGGACAACACCCAGTACGGCATGCAGCGAAAGACCATGTTCGGACTGAACTGGGAGTACGACTTCAACAAGAACTTCACCCTCGGCGGAACCATCATGCACCTCTCCGAACAGGCCATGACCACCAAGGTCACCATGGGCGAGGAGCCCCTCAACAACACCATCTGGGGCCTCAACGTGAACTGGAAGCAGGAGTCGCAGTGGCTCACCAACATGCTCGACAAGCTGCCCCTGCTGCACTGCACGCAGCCATCGTCGCTCACCTTCACCGGAGAGTTTGCACAGCTCATAGCAGGAAAGGCCAGCGGCACACAGGACAACGCCTCCTACCTCGACGACTTCGAGAGCGCCAAGGACCTCTACGACGTCAGCGACCCCAAGGCGTGGGTGCTATCGTCGGTGCCACCCATGTTCCCCGACTACAACGACAAGACGAGCGTCAAGTCGGGCTACGACCGCGCCCGGCTGGCATGGTACAGCGTGGACCCCATCTTCACCCGACGCTCGTCGAGCCTCACGCCCTCACACATCAAGAGCGACCTGGAGCAGCTCTCCAACCACTACGTGCGCGAGGTCTACGTGCGCGAGCTATACCCCAACCGCCAGCAGTCGACCTACAGCGGAGCCACCTCCACACTGCCCGTGCTCAACCTGGCCTACTACCCCACCGAGCGAGGACCCTACAACCTCACCACGCGACTCAACGCCGACGGCTCACTGCAAGACCCGGCATCGAAGTGGGGAGGCATGATGCGACGGCTGGAGACCACCGACTTCGAGCAGTCTAACATAGAGTATGTGGAGTTCTGGCTGCTCGACCCCTTCATCTACACCCGCAAGGAAGGCACAGCGTCGCGCCACAGTGGAGAGCTGTACATCAACCTGGGCGAAGTCAGCGAGGACGTGCTGCGCGACGGAAAGAAGTTCTACGAGAGCGGTATGCCCGTCGACGGCACCAGCAGCTTCGAGACCACACAGTGGGGAAAGATTCCACGCCAGGCCACAGAGACTTACGCCTTCGCAACCACCGCCGGCTCGCGCGAGCTGCAGGACGTGGGACTCAACGGACTCACCGACACCGAGGAGCAGACCTACGGAGCCTACGCCGAATGGCTCAACCAGGTGAGCGGCATCGTCACCGACAACGACAGCCTGCTCGAGGCATGGCGAGCAGACCCCGCCAACGACAACTACCACTACTACCGAGGCTCGGACTACGACGCAGAGCAGAAGAGCATCATGGACCGATACAAGCTCATCAACAACCCGCAGGGAAACTCGCCCTCAAGCGACAACCAGACCGAGACCTACGACACCAGCTACAAGACAGGACCCGACGTAGAGGACATCAACCAGGACTACACCCTCAACGAGTACGAGCGATTCTACCAGTACCGCGTGCCCATCAGC
Source organism: uncultured Prevotellaceae bacterium (assembly GCA_946644025.1). Next base: position 13,706 of record CAMPCG010000025.1, read on the forward strand.
GACGAAGAGCTGCAGGCCTACAACCGCGGGCAGAAGGGCGAGCACTCATACATCGTAGACCACCGCGACTACAACGCCAAGCTGCGCAACGGCGACAGCATCACCGTGCGGTGGTACCAGTACCGCATACCCCTGGCCAAGTACGACTCGAAGTTCGGCAGCATCAACGACTTCACCTCCATCCGCTTCATGCGTATGTTCCTCACGGGCTTCGACGAGGACATCGTCCTGCGTTTCGGCTCGCTCGACCTGGTGCGCGGCACCTGGCGACAGTATAAGCAGAACCTGCAGACCAGCGCCGGAGCCGAGACGGGAACGCTCGAGATGAGCGCCGTCAACGTGGAGGAGAACACCGAGCGACAGCCAGTGGCCTACGTCTTGCCGCCGGGCATCACACGCGTGAGCGACCCCAACCAGCCTCAGCTCACCGAGGAGAACGAGCAGTCGCTGTGCCTCATCGTGAAGAACCTCTCGCAGAACGAGTCGAAGGCCGTATACAAGAACACCAACCTGAACCTCCGGCAGTACAACCACCTGCAGATGTTCGTACACGCCAACCACCTCGTGCCCAACAGCACTCAGCTCGAAGACAACCAGCTGGCAGTCTTCATACGTCTGGGTAGCGACTACAAGGGCAACTACTACGAGTACCTCATCCCCCTGAAGCTCACGCCCGAGGGCCGCTACCGCTGGAACGTGCAGTCGGACCGACCACTCGTGTGGCCCGAGGAGAACATGGTCGACATAGACCTCAGCATCTTCACCGACCTGAAGAAGAAGCGCAACCTGGCCCGCGCCGACGGCTCGGCCAGCTACACATCGCTCTTCACCGACTACGACCCCAACAAGCCCAACAACAGGATAAGCATCATGGGTAACCCCTCGCTGGGCGAGGTGAAGACCATGATTATCGGCGTGCGCAACCTGAGCAACACGCTCAAGAGCGGCGAGGTGTGGGTCAACGAGCTGCGACTGCAAGACCCCGTCATCGACGGCGGATGGGCAGCGTCGGGAGCCATGGCCCTGAAGCTGAGCGACATCGGCACCGTCAACGTCAGCGGACGATACAAGACCGACGGATTCGGCGGACTGGAGGAGACCGTCCTACAGCGCTCCACGGAGACGCAGAAGTCATACGCCATCACCGCCAACATTGAGCTCGGAAAGTTCTTCCCCGACAAGGCAAAGGTCAGCGCACCGCTATACTACACCTACAGCAAGGAAATCGTCAGCCCCAAGTACAACCCACTGGACACCGACATGGAGCTGGACGACGCTCTCGACAACGCGCCCACCAAGCAGGAGCGTGACAGCATAGAGAGCATAGCGGTGACGAAGCGCATCAGCAGCAACTTCTCGCTCTCGAACATGCGCGTGGACATCAAGAACAAGAAGTTCCCGCTGCCCATCGACCCCGCCAACTTCTCTTTCACCTACGCCCACTCACACTCGCACAACACCGGACAGACCACCGTCTACGACAACCGCGACGACTGGAAGGGCATCATCAACTATGCCTACTCGCCCGTCTACAAGACCTGGGAGCCATTCAACAAGACGAAGAAGGCCGACGCCTCACAGCGTAACGCCAGAAACAACCGCAACCAGCGCACACAGCAGTCGCAGTCGAAGTCGGGAGGCAGCAAGTGGGCACAGCTGGGGCAGGCCATCGGCATCAACTACCTGCCGCAGAGCCTCTCCATCAACAGCGAGTGGCACCGCACCTACTCGGAGCTGCAGGAGCGCGACCTGCAGAACACCGAGAACCCCTCGCTGCCCATCACCTTCTCAGAGCAGTTCCTGTGGAACCGCGAGCTCCAGCTGCGATGGGACTTCACCAAGAACCTCCACATGAGCTTCTCCTCGGCCACACGAGCCGAGATTGAGGAGCCCTACACCCCCATCAACAAAGACCTGTACCCCGACGCCTACGAGGCATGGAAAGACTCCGTGTGGTCCAGCCTGAAGCACTGGGGAACACCGCTCGACTACCACCAGAACTTCTCCGCTTCCTACCAGCCGCCGCTCGAGAAGATTCCGTTCCTGGACTGGCTCAAGGCCGACGCCAAGTACACCTCGACGTACTCCTGGCAGCGCGGTACAGAGCTCGACGACGGCACATCGCTGGGCAACACCATTGCCAACAACCGCACCATCGACGTCAACGGAACCGTCAACCTGGAGACGCTCTACAACCACTTCCCCTTCCTGAAGAAGACCAACGAGCGATTCAAGAAGCAGGCCTCAAGCCAGAAGAACCAAAAGAACCAGAAAAACCAGAAGAACCAGAAAGCCAAGGCCACCACTCCCGACGCGTCAGCGTCGGGTGCCACCACCGACAAGGACAAGCAGAAGGAGGCCAAGGAGCTGCCCAAGAACAAGAACACCTTCCAGAAGGAGCTAACCCTCTACCCCGACTCGGCCATCGAGGTGCAGCACGGCAAGAAGTCGCGCCGACTGCTCCTCTCGGCCAAGAACAAGGACGGCAAGCAGGTGAAGGTGAAGTGGAAGGTCATCGACGACAACAAAATCAAGGTATGGTACGTCGCCCCCAAGCCTCCCAAGGACAAGAAGGACAAGAAGAAGAAGTCCACCGAGGCCACCATTCCCGACGCGTCAGCGTCGGGCGCCCTCGCCGACAGCCTCGCCGCCGACAGCCTCAAGACCGCCCTCGCCGCCGCCGACAGCCTCGCCACCATTCCCGACGCGTCAGCGTCGGGTGCCCTCGCCGGCAGCCTGAAGTCCAAAGACGCCCCGTCGCCTAAGGGCAACTCGCAATCGTCCATCGCCGAAGCCGGACCACTCGAAATCAAGCTCTCCGTCACACCGAAGGAGCCGCTGGAGAACAAGACGTGGTACAACGTGGCACAGCACGCGGCACGAGTCCTGATGATGGTGCGCAACGTCAACATCTCCTACCGCAACCAGCGCAACATGACCCTCCCGGGATTCACACCCAACGTGGGCGACATGTTCGGACAGCGCACCGGAGGCGTCATGGCCCCCGGACTGGGATTCGCCTTCGGACTGACCGGCGACGACTTCATCGACAAGGCACAGGACAACGGATGGCTGCTGGGCTACGACCCCAACGACAGCACCGCCGTGCGCAACACATCGGCAGCCGCCACATCGGCCACAGAAGACCTACAGATACGCGCCACCCTCGAACCCATACGCGACCTGAAGATAGACCTCAACGCATCGCGCACCACCAGCCAGACGCGCTCCGTGCAGTTCATGTACGACGGCTCGCCTACCACCTACGGCGGCTCGTTCAACATGACCACCATCTCCATTAGCAGCGCACTCGAGGGAATGGGCGACGCCAACGACGGCTACCACTCCGCCACCTTCGACCGCTTCTGCGCCAGCATCAACGGCTTCCGCGACCGTGTGCAGGCCCAATACCCCACGGCCGAGCAGGCACGCAACAACCCCAACGCCATCACCAACGCCAACCCCATAGACCCCTACTCGGCCGACGTGCTCATACCCGCATTCCTCGACACCTACACACTCGGGGCTGGCTCCTCGCTCGACATCTTCCCGGCACTCACCCGACTGCTCCCCAACTGGACCTTCAAGTACTCGGGACTCTCAAAGCTGCCCTGGATACGCGACCACTTCAAGAGCTTCAACATCAACCACAGCTACAAGAGCGTCTACGCCACCAACGCCTACGCCAGCTACAGCTCGTGGGTGGCCTTCAACGGCGACCTGGGCTACGTACAGGCGGCCGACGGCAGCTACACGCCATCGTCGCGCTACAACATCTCCACCGTCAGCATCACAGAGTCGTTCTCACCACTGCTCGGCGTCGACATGACCTTCAACAACAACCTCACCGCCAAGGTCGAGTACAAGACCACACGCGGACTCAACCTCTCCATGACCAGCGTCCAGATTAACGAGGCGCTGTCCAAGGACTGGGTCATCGGGCTGGGCTACAAGATTAACGACATCAAGCTCTTCGGCTCGGGAAACAGCCGCAAGGCAAAGGGCAGCAAGAAGGGCAAGGGCAACAACGACGAACAGGCATCGTCCAACAGCCGTTCCACATCGGCTAACAACAAGAAGGGCATCAACCAGGACCTCAACATGCGCGTGGACTTCTCCCTGCGCAAGCAGGCCGCCATCACCCGCGACATTCGCACAGGAGTATCATCGGCCAGCAGCGGCAACTCAGCACTCAAAATCTCGCTACGCGCCGACTACACCCTCTCACGCTTCCTCACCCTCACCGCCTACTACGACCGGCAGACCAACACACCGCTGCTCTCCTCCAGCAGCTATCCCACCACCACCCACGACTTCGGATTCTCCCTGCGCTTCTCGCTCACCCGATAGTCAACCCCCCTCCCCCCAGAAAGCCCCACCCCCAGCCCCTCCCCCGTAGCTACTCTTTATACACATCTTGCAGCGTCTGGAAGATGCCGGAGGCATCAGATAGGGGTAGCCAGCCATGCAGCCGTGCCGTA
>CAMPCG010000026.1 GCA_946644025.1 uncultured Prevotellaceae bacterium
ACTTGCCCAGGATGACGGAGCACTCCAGACCGGCGTGGTCCACCTGGATGATGCCGTCCTTGCCGAACAGCTCCTTGTACTCGCGGAGCAGCAGGTGCAGAATCTCGGAGTCGGGGTTGGGGTCCCATCCGCCGTAGCTGCCGCTCGTCTCCACCTTCATGCCGGCCATGGAGAAGCAGCTCTCGAGCATCGTGGCCACGTAGTCTTTCATGTCCTCGCGGCTGGAGCGGGCCAGTATCTTGATGGCAGCCTTTCCGCCGTCGATGTCGATGATGGCCAGGTTCGACGAGGTCTCGACCACTGAGGGATAGGCCGGAATGTAGCGTATGACGCCGTCGTGGCAGGCATAGATGGCGTCCACCAGGTTGTCCTGTATCTCCTGCGGCACTTGCGTCTTGGGTGCTTCCACCTCGTCGATGGTGACGGTGACGCCCTGCGGCTCTATGAGCTTGTACTCGTCGCAGAAGGTGTCGCGCCAGTCCTGCACGTCGTCCTTCAGCTGCTGCAGGTTCTCCTTCGGCAGTGTGAGCACGCAGGCGGCCTTGAAGGGTATGGCGTTGCGCATGTTGCCTCCGTGCCATGAGCAGAGGCGGGCATCGAGGTCGGCGATGGCCTCGCGCACTATCTGCACCAGCAGCTTGTTGGCGTTGGCGCGGCCCTCGTTAATCTCCAGTCCGCTGTGTCCTCCGCGCAGGCCCTGTACGCTGATGCTGACGGCCACGTCCTGCGGGTCGGTCTCCACCTCCTTGTAGTCCAGCTGTGCGGTAACGTCGATGCCGCCGGCGCTGCCGATGACGAACTTCCCCCAGTGCTCCGAGTCGAGGTTGAGGAGTATGTCGCCCTCGAGCTCGCCCTTGGGCAGGCCGTTGGCGCCAAACATTCCCGTCTCCTCGTCGGCGGTGATGAGGGCGTCGATGGGTCCGTGGCGCAGCGTCTTGTCCTCGAGGATGGCCATGATTGATGCCACGCCCAGTCCGTTGTCGGCGCCGAGGGTGGTGCCGCGGGCCTTCACCCACTCGCCGTCAATCCACGGCTCTATGGGGTCGGTCTCGAAGTTGTGCGTGCTTTCGGGCGTCTTCTGCGGCACCATGTCCATGTGTGCCTGCAAGATGATGCCTTTGCGGTTCTCCATGCCGGGCGTGGCGGGCTTGCGGAAGTGGATGTTCCCGGCGGGGTCTTTCTCTGCGAACACGCCGGCCTGACGACCGAAGTCGAGCAGGAACTGCTGAATCTTCTCCAGGTGGCCGCTGGGGCGGGGCACCTGCGTCAGTGCGTAGAAGTTCTTCCATACGCACTGCGGCTGTAAATTCTGAATTTCGTTCATAGTACTTTAAAATAAAGATAAATTATAAGGGGTAAATCCTGATGTGCAGGGTGTGGGACTCTTGCTTGATGGCGTATTTCTTCAGCACGCCGGGGCCGCAGGAGCTATTGCCCAGGCCGAGGACGGCGCAGTCGATGTTGAGGAAGACGTGGTCGGGGTCTTCCACGAGGTCGCAGTCGTGGGCGGTCTGGAGGAGGTGACCGGTGGAGTAGGGGAGACAGGAGAAGGAGAAAGAGGACGACTTGGTCCCCACCAACCTCCCCCCGAGGGGGAGGCTATCCGCATCTGCTCCCGTGATGCGTAGGCCGTGGCCGTCGTCGTCGGTCAGTTCCAGCCAGTGGGTGTCGTCGTGGTTGCCGCTGTCCTGGGGGCGGGGGTAGTGTATGTACTGTTCCTTGACGGTGCTCTCCCATATATTAATATATGTAGAGGCGTGGCGGTCGGGGTAGTTGTCCCAAGGCCCTCGGCCGAAGTAGCGCAGGTGGCTCAGCCGTCGGGGCAGGGTGAGGGTGATGCCCAGGCAGGGCAGGGTGGGGAGGTCGCCCTCTGGGGTGAAGGTGACGAGTAGGTCGAGGGCGCCGTCGGCGAGGGGCGTCGTGTGGTAGTTGACGGTGATGCTGCCCGAGGCGGTGAGGTAGGCCACGGTGCTGTCGGTGGGAAAACCGCCAGCCATGTGCCTGACGCTGACGAGGCTGTCGCGCAGGCGGTCAAGGCCGTGGCGAGTCCAGTCCTTCGCTATCCAGTTGCCGAAGCCGCGGTCGTTGTCGGTGGGGGCGCGGAAGAGGTGGGGCTTGAGGCGGGGCTGCGATGCAATCGCAGCGTAAGAAACGGGATCTGTAGGGGCGTTGGGGCGTGGAGGCGTGGGGCTGAGGGCGAACTGCTGTCGGCACACCTCGTGGCCGGCCTTTGCCCAGGGCTTGTCGTGGCGCAGCGTGGCCCAGACGTCGAGCAGGCCGTGGTGCTCCTCGTGGTGGATGACGTAGTCAGAGAGGGTGCAGGTGGAGTCGAGCAGAAGGGGGGTGGGGGTTGTCCCGTTGGGCCGAGCGGGGTGTTGGAGGGTGGGTGTTGTGGGTGTTCTTGCTCCGACAGGCTCCGCAAGCGTCCCGTTGGGCCGAGCGGTGGGTGGGGTGAGGGTGAAGCGCAGGGGTGCGTAGACCTGCTTCACCTCCCAGTATTTGGGCGTTGGCTGTCGGTCGCTGCTGACGATGCCCTTCAGGCAGAAGGCCTTCAGGTTGGGCTTGTCGCCGAAGTCGCCGCCGTAGGCCGTCATGCGCTTGCCGTCGGGGCGGTCTACGAAGATGCCCTCGTCGGCCCACTCCCAGATGAAGCCGCCGAGCATACGCGGGTGGCTGTATATCTCGTCCCAGTATTCCTGCAGATTGCCCAACGCGTTGCCCATGGCGTGGGCGTACTCGCTGGTGAGGACGGGGCGAAGTGGGTTTTGTGGGCTTTGTGGGTTTTGTGGGTGCTGTGCTATTGAGAGCAGGCGCTCCCAGCGGGCGTTCTCGGGCCGCTCCATGTTGGCGTCGGCCACGCCGGGGTTCAGGTATTCGTCCTGCGTGCGGGGATAGAAGCGGCTGATGACGTCTACCGCCGCCGGGTCGGGTGTGCCCTGTGCCCCCTCGTAGTGAACGGGCCGCGTGGGGTCGTACTCGTGAATCCAGGCGGCCGTCATGGCGAAGTTCGGCCCCCATCCGGCCTCGTTGCCCAGGCTCCAGAAGACGACGCAGGGGTGGTTGCGGTCGCGTATGACGAGTCGCTGCGTGCGGTCCATCCATGCTGCCGCCCAGGTGGGGTCGCTGGCCAGCTGTCCGCGCAGCCCGTGCTCTTCCAGGTCGGCCTCGTCCATGACGTAGAGACCCAACGAGTCGCACAGCTCGTACCACCGCTCGGTGTTGGGGTAATGGCAGGTGCGCACGGCGTTGATGTTGGCCTGCTTCATGAGGATGATGTCCTGCATCATGCGCTCCTCGGTCATCACGTGGCCCAGGCGGGGGTCCATCTCATGGCGGTTGACGCCGCGCAGACGTACGGGCACGCCGTTGACGAGGAAGCGCCCCTCGCGGTCGGTCTCCAGGCTGCGGAAGCCCACGCGCTGCGCCACCTGCTCCACGACGTTGCCGAGACTGTCCTTCAGCGCGAGGCGCAGGGTGTAGAGGTAGGGTCGCTCGGCCGTCCACTTGTGCGGGTTGCTGACCGCCATCGTCAGCCAGCCCCACTTGGGGTATCCGCGCTGGGGCGTGCGGTCGTTCATGATGGCGGCGCGGTGGTCCAGGTTGAGCATGGTGGCGGCGTCGGCGGTGAGGCAGTCGGCGGTAGTACCGCCGACCACAGGACAGGGGGTGCCGTCGGCATCGTAGAGGCGGGCCTCCACGCGGTAGCCGTCGCCGCGCTGTCCGGGCTGCACCTCCAGCTCGGGATGGACGATGAGGGTGGCGTCGCGGTAGCAACTGTCGAGGATGGTCCTGATGCCCACGTCGCGTATGCGGATGCGGGGTGTGGCGAAGAGCGTCACCGAGCGGTGTATGCCCGCCAGGCGCCACATGTCCTGGTCCTCCAGATAGCTTCCGTCGCTATACTTCAGCACCTGGAGGGTGAGCTGGTGGGAGGCCCCCACCGACCGGAGGCTCTTTTCGGGAGTGAAGGGAGAGTGAAGGGGGATTGAAGGGGGAGTGGAAACGAGGTAGTCGGTGATGCGGAACTCGGCGGGCTCCATCGACCCCTGCGAGTAGCCCACGAGTTGGCCGTCTACCCATACGTAGAACGCACTGCTGACGGCCCCGAAACGCAGGTACACCTCCTGTCCCTGCCATGCCTGGGGAATGGTGAACGTGCGGCGGTAGATGGCCGTGGGGTTGCGCTCGACGTAGGCGGTGTAGTCGTGGCGGGGCTCGCCCATGACGCGCGGCGGGTCAATCTTGAACGTGTAGCCGCTGCTGCTGTAGATGGGCGTGCCGTGGGAGACCGTGTTTGAGGGCATCTCCCAGTCGCCGGGCACGGGGAACAGCTCCCACTGCGAGTCGTCGAAGTCGGGCCGATGGAAGTTCTCGGGCAGACCCTCGGGCGTGGGTGTCCAGTGCATCCGCCACAGTCCGTCGAGCGACAGCTGGCGGTCGCCGGGCGTGTCCTTGTAGCCGAAGAAGGCGGCGCGGGCCGGTTCGCGGTGGCGCTGGAGCACGGTCTGGTCCTCCCAGTCGCGGTGTAGCGCCTGGGCCGACAGCTGCGCGGCGAGGGCGAGTAGCAGGGCTATTCCTATGATGTGTTTTGACATTCTTATTTCAGTTCTACAGGGCCGAGCAGTCCGGCGGGCAACAGGTGGTCGCCCTTCGTCCGGTAGCGGGCGTTGGTCCAGATGCCGTCGTAGGGCGGCGTGCCCTGGTCGGCACCGCGCAGGGCGTTGTGCCAGGTGTTCACCACCTCCACCTCGAGCGTGTTCTTGCCCTTTTTGAGGTAGCCGGTGACGTCCACCTCGTAGGGTGCCGTCCACAGCGTGCCGAGGTCGTGGCCGTTGAGGCTCACGCGGGCCACGTCGCGCACGTCGCCCAGGGAGAGCACGGTGCGGCGCGGGGTCTTCGTCGGCCGGTAGCGCAGGTTGGTGACGTAGCCCACGTGGCCGCTGTAGAAGCGCACGTCGGGCTCCTCGCGGGTGGTCCAGCAGAAGAGCGTGTCGCTCTTCAGCCGTCGGCCCGTCTCGCGGAAGGTGAGCTGCCAGCCGCCGTCGAGGCTCCAGCGGGGGGCGTCGGTGGCCATGCCGGGCTCCAACTGTGCCGTCCACCGGGACACCACCTGCGGCGTGATGCCCTTGGCCCCGAAGAGCACGAAGAGCGACTGCCGCGGCTGCATGGCCAGGCGTAGCACCGTCTGCTTGCCGGCGGCGACGATGTCCTCCACGGGCGATGTGTAGCGGTCGGTCATGGGGTCGTAGACGATGACGCCCTTGCCCTCGACGCGAAACGCGGCCTGGAACCGCTGCTCGCTGTCCAGCTGGTTGGAGAGGAAGTATATATCGGTGTCGGCGTCGCGGCGGTGGCAGAAGGCGATACCCGTCGGCAGCTGCACGTCGGGCAGGAGGTCGTCGAGGGCGGGCCGCAGCCAGGGGGTGTCGATGACGGTCATGCCGCCGAGGCGGAGGGAGTCGATTTTGGCGCGGCTCTCGGGAGAGACGAGCACGCCCGGGGGGATGACGAGGGCGCGGTAGGGGAGGAGGGCGCGGTAGGGGAGGAGGGGGCGGGAGAGGGGAAGGGGGCGGGAGAGGGGACCCGACGCTGACGCGTCGGGAATAGTGGCAGCGGCGGGGGAGGGGGCGGCGGGAATGGCAGCGGCGGCGCGGGCGAGGGCGTCGGGGTTCATCGAGTCGTAGGCGTAGCCGTTGAGGGGGTTGACCCAGACGGCGGGGTCGGCGATGTTGGCGCTGTGGCGCACGCCCACGGGGCTCTCCTCCATGGGCTGGCCCACGTTGGCGCGTCGGCGGTGCTCCTGCTCCACGCGGTCGTGCCCCACCAGTCCGGGCAGGATGTCGGCCAGCTGCTCCGGTCGCCAGGCGCGGCGCGGCATCTCGTCGCCCGTGAACACGGCGATGTCCGTCACCGGCCATCCGCGCTGCAGCCACCGCTGACAGCGCGTCACGTAGTCCGTGAAGGCGCGGGCTTCGGGAAACCACGTCTGGTCGCGCTGGAAGAAGAGGCCGATGCCGTCGAGCGTCATGCCCGGGCGTCGGTCCATGTAGGGATTATGGGTGAAGACGTGGAAGAAGAGTCGGTTCATGCCCAGGGCGAAGTTGCGGTCAAGGAGCGTCTTGAGGCTGGTGAGAGTCTCGTCCCACGTGCCGCGCACCTCGGTGAAGCCCTCGGCCTGGACGTAACGCTTGCCGTAGACATGGGCGCCGCTGATGGCATCGAGCATGTCGTTGGGCTTGTCGTGGGTGGGCGAGTGCAGCCAGTATTCGCCCATGGGCAGGTCGGCCAGGCGGTAGTGCTCCATGCCGTCGCTGACCATCGTCGGGGCGACGCTCTCGCAGGAGAGCATCACGCCGTACTCCTGTGCGCGTTTGCTGACGGTCTGGAAGAAGACGTCCTGGAGCAAGTCGTTGATGGTCAGGCGTATGTCGCGCAGCACCCGCTCGCCACCCTCCATCGGCACGCCGGCATAGACGGGCAGGAAGGGCAGCAGGTCGTAGCCGCGCCGCCGCCGGAACTCGTCGGGGAAGGTGGCGCTCCAGTTTTGCGAGCCGCACTCCCATGAATCGACGTGCATGAAGCGGATGACGTCGTGCGCTCTTGGCCGCTGCATGAACTGCGCAAACCAGCCGTCGAGCTGCTTCTCGACCGCCTCAGCCGAGAACTTGTCGCACTCCAGGCCGCGGGCGCCGCCTGCCGTGGCGTTGGTGTGGCCCGTCGAGGTGTGGCCCATGCGCAGCAGCCGCCATTGGCCCTCGGGCAGGGTGATGTTGGCCTCGTCTCCTGTGATGGAGAAGTCGATGATGTCGGTGGGCTTGGCAGGCTGCGGGCCGAGGCTCGGCGTGTCGGGAGCTATGCGCCAGACGTATCCCGCCTTGCCCTCGTAGTTGTCGTAGAGGGGCATAGCGCCCAGGCGTATGCCCTTCAGCCGCAGCACGGGCTTCCATTTGGCCGCGTCCAGGTCTTCGGCGCCGGGCTCTGTGCCGTCGGGCGTCCAGTCGAAGCGGAAGAAGCGGCCCGTGGTCGGGGGGATGGCGAAGGTGGTGTTGAAGCCCGTGTTCTGCCAGCCCTGGCGGGGCGGAATGAACTGCTTCACGTGGCGGTACGCGCTTCCGTCGGAGGACACCGAGAGCGACAGGCGCTGGCACTGGATGTTGGTGCCCGACGGTTCTATCTCTACCGTCTGTACCGTCGTCGGCTGGTCGAAGGCGTACTCAATCCAGCAGGCGGAGTCGGCGCAGTAGACGCCTTTGGCGTTGCGGGTGACGTTGGCGGAGGTCCTGAGGGGGGGCTGGGATGGAATCGCAGCGTAAGAAACGGGACAGGGGATGGCGTAAGCGGCAATGTCTTCGTAGAAGTCGTCGTGGTGGCGGGGCCGTGGCAGCGTGAGGCGGTGATGTCCGCCGCCGACGATGGTGTCGCTCCACACCACCTGCTGCATCGACTCGCTGGGCGAAATCCACGGTCCGCCGGCCAGGGCGAAGCCGTCGCAGACGTGGACGCCCATCTTCAGGCCCAGGGAGTCGGCCTGGGCGATTGCATAGTCCACCATCTGCCAGAATCGCGGCGATAGCTGCTGCGCCGGTTCGCCCGGCAGTGGCGGCAACGTGGCGGGAGCCTCGGCCGTGCCGCGTATGGGCATGATGTAGCATCCGCCCAGGCCCGCGTCCTTCATGGTCTGCAGGTCGGCGTGTATGCCCTCGCGGCTCACCGCCCCGTACATCCAGTACCAGAATGTCCAAGGCCGGGCCATGTCGACGGCCTCTTCTGCCCGTATTCCCAGGCAAAGCAGCAGGCCGGCGACAAGTAGTTGCAGTCTGGTGTACCCGTCACTTATCACTTATCGCTTCTCACTTGAGCAGTTTCCATGTTACTCCGTCCTTGGTGTCCTTCACCTCGAATCCGGCAGCGGCGAGGTCGTCGCGTATGCGGTCGCTGGTGGCCCAGTCCTTGGCGGCCTTGGCCTTGGCCCGCAGGTCGAGCACCATGTCTACCACCTTGCCGAAGGCCTCTTCGCGGGCCTTCGTGGCAGCGGAATTGCCACTGGCAGCAGAATTGGCCGAGAGTCCCAGTATGTCCTCGGCGAAGAGGTGCATGGTCTCGCTGAGCTCCTTTAGGCAGTCGGCGCAGATGGTGCCCTTGTGGTCGACGAGGCGGTTGACGACGCTGGCGGCCTCGAAGAGGTGGCTGATGACCTGCGGCGTGGCCAGGTCGTCGTTCATGGCGTCGTAGCACTTTTCGCGCAGGCTCTTCACCACCCGTTCTGTCTCGCCGTCACACTGTGACGGCACAGGCGACAGGCGGTCGAGGTCGGCGAGGGCGTTCTGCAGCTTCTCCAGCCCCTTCTCGGCGGCCTGCAGGGCCTCGTCGCTGAAGTCGACGGTGCCGCGGTAGTGGGCCGAGAGGATGAAGAAGCGTATGGTCATGGGCGAGTAGGCCTTGGTGAGCAGCGGGCTGTCGCCGGTGAAGAACTGCTCGAGCGTGATGAAGTTGCCCAGCGACTTGGCCATCTTCTGTCCGTTGATGGTGAGCATGTTGTTGTGCATCCAGTACTTCACGGCGGGGTGCCCCATGGAGGCCACGGCCTGGGCTATCTCGCACTCGTGGTGGGGGAAGATGAGGTCCATGCCGCCGCCGTGTATGTCGAACTGCTCGCCCAGGTACTTGCGGCCCATGGCGGTGCACTCGCAGTGCCAGCCGGGGAAGCCGTCGCTCCAGGGCGATGGCCAGCGCATGATGTGCTCGGGCTGCGCCTTCTTCCACAGGGCGAAGTCGGCCTGGTGGCGCTTCTCGCCCACGCCGTCCAGCTCGCGGCTGGCGTCCTTGATGTTCTCCAGCGAGCGGCCGCTCAGAATGCCGTAGCGGTAATGGCGGTTATATGCCTCGATGTCGAAGTAGATGCTGCCGTTCGACTCGTAGGCGAAGCCGTTGTCCATGATTTCCTTGACCAGCTGCTGCTGCTCGATGATGTGGCCCGTGGCGTGCGGCTCGATGCTGGGGCGCAGGCAGCCTAAGGCGTCCATCGCCTGATGGTAGCGGTTGGTGTAGTACTGGGCTATCTCCATCGGCTCCAGCTGTTCCAGGCGGGCCTTCTTGGCGATTTTGTCCTCGCCCTCGTCGGCGTCGTGCTCCAGGTGGCCCACGTCGGTGATGTTGCGCACGTAGCGCACCTTGTAGCCCAGGTGCTGCAGGTAGCGGAAGAGGATGTCGAAGGTGATGGCCGGACGGGCATGGCCCAGATGCGGGTCGCCATAGACGGTGGGGCCGCATACATACATGCCCACATGGGGGGCGTTGATTGGCTCGAAGCGCTCCTTCTGGCGCGTCAGCGTGTTATAAATGACTAATTTTGACATTGTGTGGTTCGTTTTTTACCGATTATATGTTCCAAGTTGCAAAAGTAATATAAATAGTTGAGGTGGCCAAAGATATTTAACTTTATTTGTATAACTGAAGGCGATGCAAGATGTTGGCTCTAAGGCGATTATTGGCCCTTGACTCTTCTTGCCGCGTCGCGCAGCAGCTGGCGCGTTGTCGTGTCGGTGCCGAAGACGGAGTACAGGCCCTGCGGCTCCTGTGGCGGGTCGCCCATGACGGGGTCGCCGTGGTGCCACATCTCGTGGCGGGCCTTGGCTTCGCCGCCCCATGCCCAGAAGTTGCACCCGGCGATGGTCGCGTCGTCGGCGGCAGCTTTCAGGATGTGGCCCAGGAAGGCGTCGCGCGACAGCGTGGTGGAGGCGGGGCTGAAGCTGTAGCCGTCGCGGGGGTAGCCAAACTCCTCGATGACCAGTGGCTTGCCTATCTCGCGGCACAGGGCGGTGTGGCGGGCGATGTAGTCGGTGGTCTTGCGGCAGGCGTCGGGCAGCGTCTCGGCCAGCGAGTCGGCCTTGGCCCATCCCCAGTTGGCGGGCCAGATGTGGGCGGTGACGTAGTCTATGTTCGGGTCTTCGCAGATGCGCCGGTGCAGGGCCTCGTCGCCGTCGCAGCCCCAGATGCCCTCGCTGCCCGTGGAGACGAGGTGGTTGGGGTCGAGGCTGCGTATGAGGGCCGACGTCTCGGCAAGCCACGTGGCGAACTCGTCCTTCAGCGTGTCGCAGAAGGCGCGCGGCTCGTTGCCTATCTGCCACGCCATGATGGTGGGGTCGTCGGCATAGCGCTGGCGTGTGTAGCGGTTGGTGCGGCTCACGATGTGGCGCACGTGGTCGAGGAAGAGCTTCTGGGCGGCCCTGTTCTTGGAGAACTGCGCCGCGTAGGCCGTGTAGGCGGGGTAGCCGTCGTCGTTCTGGTCGGGCGGCGTGGCGCAGCCGGCATGTACGAGGTAGAAGGTGTAGCCCCCGCTCCAGGCCCACGAGTTGTTCAGGTAGAGCACGGCCTTCATCTGTCGGCGGCCCATCTCCTGGAGCAGATAGTCCAGTCCGGCCAGCAGCGTGTCGTTGTACTCTCCGGGGCGTCGCTGCAGCGTCGGTGCTGCGCGGTAGCGCTCGTCGCCCGTGCCGTCGGAGCCCACCACGATGCGCAGGTTGTCGATGCCCATGGCGTGAAGGTCGTCAAGCTCGCGGCAGAGCCGTTGGCGGTCGCCGCCCTGGCCCTCGCTGCCCAGGATGGCGCCATACCAGAGGTTGGCTCCCACATAGCGATACTCAGTGTCGTCTATCCACAGCCGGCCGTCGCGCTGGGTCACGAAGCGCTGCGCCGCAGCAGGGCCAGCAGGGCCGAATAATAAATAAAGAATGGTGAATAATAAACCTGCCTGTTTCATAGGGGATGGGGAAGTGTCGTTATATCGAAGTGTCGAGATATCGAAGTGTCGAAATATCGTTATATCGAGATATCGATATATCGATATAACGATATTTCGACACGAGGGAGAGAGGGGCCGCGAGGGAGAGAGGGGCCGCGAGGGGGCGGGAGGGGACGGGGCGGTGAGGGGGCGGAGCCGAGCCTCAAGACGCCATGATGGAGATGACGGTGGAGATGTCGGCCACGTCTATGCTGCCGTCGCCGTTGACGTCGGGGTTGCCCGATGTGAGCGTGTCGGTCTCGCCGGCCATGGCGCTGATGATGGCCGAGATGTCGGCCACGTCGACGATGCCGTCGCCATTGACGTCGCCGGGAAGACCGGCGGGGGCGAGGCTGCGGAAGTCGAAGACGCGGTTCTGCATGTTGCGCAGCGACATAATCTGCGAGAGGTTCAGCGGACGGTTGAAGACGATGACGTCGTCGAAGCAGGCGTCGGGAGAGCCCCAGAAGGAGCCGCGGCCCAGGTAGAACTCCTTGCTCTTGGCGAGGTGGTCGACCACGGCGTTGTAGTCGAAGGCGGCGCGGGTGGTGACGGCCGTACCGTCTACCTCGCCGTTGTAGCGGTCGCTCTTCGTGGCGGCTCCGTCAATGTAGACGGCGATGCCGCCCGTGGTGCTGGTGGCCTTGCGGGAGAAGACCACTGTGACCAGGTGCCACTGGCCCACGGCGATGTTGTCGGTCTCGCGCGTGTCGGGCTGGTTGATGTCGAGCCACTTGCCGGCATTGTCGTTGAAGCCCGTGTAGCAGTTGCCTGTCATGAAGAGCTTGGCGCTGCCGTCGACGAAGGCGAAGAGGGCGTCCCACAGGTTGTTGTCGCTGCGCTTCACCCAGAAGGAGATGGTGGCGCCCTCGGGCAGCGAGTCGCCCAGCAGGGGGTTGTCCATCTTCACGTAGCTCTCCCTGTTCACGGCGCCGGCGTTCAGGTGTACCACCTGGCCTATGCGCATGGGGCCGCCGTCCTCAAGGGCGGGCTGCTTCGTGGTGCTGCGGCGGGCCAGTGTGGCTTTCTGCTCGCTGTCGAAGGTGTTCGCCAGGTCGTCGTCGTCGAAGCCGTAGTGGGCCACCATGCCCGTCTTCCAGTCGTAGCGCTGCTCGGCGTTCGTCTCGGAGTAGGCCGTCACGGTGTAGGCCTGCTCCCAGAAGTAGCCCGGCACGTCGAGGCGGGCGGTGAGCGTCACCTTCGTGTTCTCCTCCACGCCGTAGGGGTTGTACTTGCCGTAGTTGGAAATGATGTCGGGGTGGCTGCTGGTCCAGGTCAGCGCCACGTTGCTGCCGTCCTCGACCATGTTGTATAGATAGGTGTCGCGCGAGAAGGCGGCGTTGTTCGTCAGCGGCACCGTCTGTGTGTTCAGCTGCCAGGCCAGTGCGTACTTGGGCTGCATCTTGTATGCCCAGATGTTGACGCCGTTGTTTGCCGTGGCGGTGATGGCGGTGGCCTGTATGCTGCGGCTGTCCATCTGCTCGTTGATGATGACGCCGTTGTAGACGGTGGCGGCCAGCTTCACGGCGATGTAGCTCGTGCCCTCGTCGCGGGTCCAGGTGCCGTTGTAGGCTCCCGTGATGGTCCCGTCGTCGTGGAGCGTGATATTGACGGGCGTCACCTCCTCCATGTTTTTGTAGTCCATCTTGTACTTGTGTATGAGCAGCTGGTAGGTGCCGGGAATCTCCTCGTCGGCCACCAGCTCCTTGGAGGCCACGTCGGCATCGGTCGTCTGCTCGCCGTTGTACTCGAAGGGGGCGGCCACGAGCCATCCGTTCTTGTTGAGGAACACCTGGTGGGTCTTCACCTGGTGGCCTGCCGTGCCGTTGTTGTATTTGGTGTGGTAGACGAGGTAGGTGCGCCCGTCCTCGGGGGCGATGATGCTGTTATGGCCCTGTGCGCACTCGCCTACGGTCATGAAGCCCCAGTCGTTGTAGGCTCCCATGATTTTCTCTCCCCGCGTGTCGGTGCCTGCGCCGTAGTTCATCGCGTAGGCGGTGAAGATGGCCGAGCGGTTGAGCGCGTCCTTGTAGGGTCCGTTGGGCTTCTCCGAGCGGAAGACGCGCATCTCGTAGCCGCCGTCGGGATCGAAGAAGCCGTAGGAGACGAAGAGGTAGTAGTGGTTGCCGATGTGCTCGATGTAGGGACCCTCGCCCGAGACGTAGAAGCCTCCGCCAATCTTCGTGCCGTAGTAGGGGTCGCTGGTCACGCCGTCGCTGTTGCCGTTGGTCGAAGGATAGGCGACGTCGTAGTCGCGCAGTCCCGTCTCCTCGTCGAGCTGGAGCATCCAGATGCCGCCGCTCCAGGAGCCATAGACGAGCCACAGTAGGCCCTCCTCGTCGTAGAAGACGGCGGGGTCGATGGTGTGGGGCCAGCGGCGGCCCCAGCCGTTGCCGACGTTGTAGCGCGCGGGCAGCGACGACTGCGTGCCTATGACCAGCTCCAGGTCGGTGTCCTTGTAGCTGTGCTGGGAGTCCTTGAAGCCGCAGATGACCACGGGACCCTGGTAGGTGTAGGGGCCGGTGATGCTGTTGGCGGTGAGCAGGACGATGCTGGAGTGCCAGGAGTCGCCGTTGATGCTGAGGTACATGCACCACTTCTTCATCTTCTCGTTCCAGATGACGTCGGGCGCCCACATGTTGCCGTTGATGTTGTAGGCGGCATCGCTCTTTGCCGACCAGTTCATGGCGTTGAACTGGGGGAAGTCGACCTCCACGCCGCCCTTCTTCACCTTCTTCACCGCCGGGGTGACGAAGGCCGTGGCGTTGTTGTCGGGGCTCCACGTGGGGTTGGCCTGGGTCCAGTTCTGGAAGTCGGTGGTGTAGGCTCCGGCCTTGTGTGAGCCGAAGATGTAGTAGCGCTTCAGGTTGGGCTCGTAGACCACCGAGGGGTCGTGTATGCTTACCCATCGTTTCGAGGTGGTCTTGTAGAGGCTCTTGGCCTCTGCGCTGGTCAGCTCTGTCTGTGCGCTGGCCGTGAAGAGGGTCATCGCGGCCAGCAGGAGTGTAGTCAGTAGTCTCATTTCGTTGTCAGTTTATCGTTTATCATTCTTGTCATGTATTGCTGGATAATGGCTTTCAGCTCGCGCTCCATCTGCTGTTGCTGCGGCAGCCGGCCTGCGAGGTTGGTCTGCATGAGCGAGTCCGAGAGCGCGTAGACGGCGCGTGTCGCTGTGCCGTCGAACTGCAGCACGTGTCCCTGCTTGACGTACTGGTAGGTGCCGTTGAGGTAGTTCACGGCCCAGGTGTCCTCTGCCGGGGTGTTGAGCAGGTCGATGCCGAAGGCCACGAAAGGCTCTTGGCATCCGGTGAGGCCCATGACGGTGGGCAGTATGTCGGTCTGCTGGGCTATCTTGGGCTGTATCTCGCCCTTCGTGCGCGTGGTGTCCGACGGCTCATATATAATAATAGGTGAACAGAATCCGCCCAGGTCGGTCTGGTAGTAGTCGTGGTCGCTCTGGTTGGTGTGGTCGCTGGTCAGCACGAAGATGGTGTTGTGGAACCAGGGCTGACGTGCCGCCTCCTGGAAGAATCGGCCCAGCGCCATGTCGGTGTAGCGTATGCACTTGTGTATCTCGATGCCCTCCTCGGGGAAGACGTCGGCATACTTCTCGGGAATCTTGTAGGGGTGGTGGCTGCTGGCGGTGAAGACGGCGGTCATGAAGGGCTGGCGCATCTCAGACATCTTGGCGCAGTAGTATTGCAGGAACGGCTCGTCCCAGATGGCCCACAGGCCGTCGAAGTCGTCGTGGCCGCCGAAGCGCGCGTCGTCCTCGTAGTCCTCGCGGCCGTAGTAGTGCTGGAATCCGGTCTTGCGGGCAAAGGCCTGGAAGCCCATGGACCCTCGCTGGGCACCGTGGAAGAAGGCCGTCTCGTAGCCCTGTCGAGCCAGGAGGCCGGCGATGCCGCTCACCTCGTTCATCGAGGCGGGCGTGAGGAAGAACGGCTCCACGAACATGGGTATGCCGCTGAGGATGCTGGGCATACCGTCGATGCTTTTGCGGCCGTTGCAGAAAGACCATTGGAAGGTGGTGGAGAGGCCGATGATGCTGTCCACGCAGGGGGTGTAGCCGCGGTACTGGCCGTTGTCCAGGTCGTGGTTCAGGGCCCCGATGTATTCCCGGCCGAAGCTCTCCACGATGAGTACGACGACGTTCTTGGAGGTGGGTGGTGAGAGGTGGGAGGTGGGAGGCTTGTGTTCTGGCGAGTAGGCGGCTGCCATCTCCTCCTCGCTGTCGAAATAATCAGGAATGGTGAAGACGTCCTTTCCGATGGTGCGGTAGATGGCGAAGGGCGTGTTGAGCACGAGGGCCGCGTCGACGGGGCGGTCTACGTATTGGCTGGCGTTGCTCACGGTGATGGGCCTGACGGCGGTGGTGAAGCCTCCGCGTATGCCGGCCACCGCGAGGGGCGCGACGACGGCCAGCGAGAGAATCATTTCAAGATAGTAGTAGAGGCCCCCCCTACGGCCCAAGCGGGGGCTTCTGTAGAATTTCCAAAGGCAAACAGCGACGACGACGGCGAGAATGACGAAGTACCAGTGGCGCAGCGTCTCGGTGGCGATGATGCTCCAGAGGTTGCTCTCGTTTTGGAACTCATGGAAGACGGTGGTCGTCGTTCGGCGCATGGTGAAGGGGAAGTAGGCGGCGTCGGCCAGGCAGAGTGACAGTCCTAAGGTGTTCACGCCGACGAAGAGCCCTTTGCACATCGTCTGCCACCACGTCCAGCGCTCCTTCCAGTGCAGGGGCAGCAGCGTAAGCACGATGTACAGCGAGTTGGTGATGAGGATGGCCGATGTGTCGAACACCAGTCCGCCCTTCCACAGCTCCCACGACAGTCCTTGGGCCAGGTAGCCCCAGTTGTCCAAAAGATAGGCCAAGCGGGCTATCTGGTAGACCACGTAGGCCAGCAGCAGGTTGCACACCACCGCAAAGAGGGGGCTGGAAGTTAGTCGTTTCATCGCTGCAAAAGTAGTCATTATTTCTGAAACGGCCAAATATTAGGCGAGTTTATTTGATGAACGGGGTGGCAAGGCGGGGAAGTGTCGTTATATCGTTATATCGTTATATCGAAGTGTCGTTATCTCGTTATATCGTTATCTCGTTATATCGAAGTGTCGTTATCTCGTTATCTCGATATATCGATATATCGACATTTTCGATATAACGACACTTCGATATAACGATATAACGCCCCTTGGCCTCGCTCATGCGCCTATCGTGCTGGCGATCTTGTCGATGTTCATGCTGCGGGCGCTGGCGTCGAAGATGTCCTTGTAGACTCCGCCCTGCTCGTAGACCTCGGCGGGCTTTCCTCCCTGCACCACGCGTCCCTGCTGCAGCACGTAGATTTGGTCGGCATCGATAATCTGCCCGATGTTGTGAGAGATGATGATGACCGTCCGCCCCTGCTTGATGGCGTCTATGCTGGCCTTTATCTGCTCTGTGGCTATGGCGTCGAGGCTTGCCGTTGGCTCGTCAAGGAAGATGATGGGCGGGTTTTTGAGGAACATTCGTGCTATGGCGATGCGTTGCTGCTGTCCGCCGCTCAGTTGGAGCGCTGGCGTGTCGAAGGCGTGTGGCAGTGCCGCCACCTGGTCGTAGATGTATGCCTTTCGTGCGGCCTCCACCACGTCGTCGTGTGTGGCCTGCGGGTTGCCGTAGCGAATGTTCTCCTCGATGGTGCCGTCGAAGATGTGGTTCTTCTGCAGCACCAGTCCCACGTTCTCGCGCAGCCACTGCGTGTCCCACTGCTGCAGGTCCACGCCGTCGAGCATGACGGTGCCCTCTTGTGGCCGGTAGAACTTGTCGAGCAGGTTGACGATGGTGCTCTTTCCCGCGCCGCTGAGTCCCACGAGGGCGGTAATCTTCCCTGCCGGTATGTGCAGCGAGACGTCGGTGAGCGCCTTCGTGCCGCCGGGGTAGGTGAAGTGTACGCCCTGCATCACGAAGTCGCCCTTCACCTCCTGGGGCTTGTGGCCGCCGCTGGGCTCCACCTCGTCGTCGGCATGGAGTATGCCGAAGAATCCCTCGGCGTAGATGAGGGCGTCGTTCATGTCGTCGTAGATGCGGTGCAGCTGGCGTATGGGTGCGCTGACGTTGGCGAAGAGCATCACGTGGTACATAATCTTTCCTATCGTCATGCCGGGGTAGTCGATGAGCACGAGGTAGGCCGTGAGGATGATGATGAGCACGGTGCCTATCTGCTCGAGGAAGCTCTTCAGACCGTTGAAGAGGTATGCCTGCTTGCGGGTGGAGAGCTGCAGGTCGGTCATCGAGCGCTGGATGGCGGCCTGCCGGTCGGCCTCTATCTGCTCGCGGTTGAACGACTTGATGACGGTGATGCTCTCCAGTATGTTCAGTATGCCCTGGCTCACGGCCTGGTGCCCGCCGAAGATGCCTCTGCGTCCGCCCTTCATGCGCCCCGCCTGGATGTAGGTCACCCAGAAGTAGAGGGGCACGATGCACAGGGCCACGAGACCCACGTAGAAATTGGCGGCGAACATCAGCGCGAGGGCGAGTATGGCGCTGGTGAAGAGCGGCAGTATCTCGATGAAGAAGTTGTTCACCGTCGAGCTGAGGCTCATGATGCCCCGGTCTATGCGCGACTGCAGCTTTCCCGTCTCGTTGCCCTCGCTGCTGAAGAAGGCCATGCGGAACGACAGGATGCGGTCTACGACGCGCAGCGACAGGTCGCGGCTGACGAGGATGCGCATACGCTCGCCGTAGTAGCGCTGGAAGAAGGTGACGAGTGCGCTCACCACCTCCTTGCCCAGGAGGATGGCGCTGATGGCGGTGAGTATGCGCACGGCTGCCGGCCACTGGAATCCGTCGGGCTGCTGCACCAGGGCGTTAATGGCGTCGACGGCGCGGTCGAGTACCACGGCGTTCACCTGGGCCATGAGCGACCCCACGAGCGTCAGCGCAAGGGTGATGAAGATGAGCCACCGGTAGGGCAGCACAAAGGGCAGGATGTTGCGAAGCAGACCCCAGATGGTCATCTTCGTCGAGGGGGTAGGGTTTTCGTTGGTCATCGTTTCGAGGCTTTTTATGGGCGGTGTTAGGTCTAGACTGTCTAGTCTTTCTAGATTATCTAGATTGTCTAGATTATCTAGTCTGTCTAGATTTTCTAGATTATCTAGTCTGTCTAGATTGTCTAGTCTGTCTAGATTATCTAGATTGTCTAGTCTGTTTAGTCGGTTGCAAAGGTAATGATTTTTTGCAGACTGCGGGCATGTTTTGGAAGAAAAATAGCTTGGCGGGTGCTCATTTTTGCGACAGACGGAGAGCGGGGCCGTGGCGGCGCGTAGATACTTTCTTAATGATTATCCGCAATTATCCGCAAATGACGCTGAAAGCGTCATCGCTCAGTA